>NZ_MVOM01000050.1:0-27195 GCF_002018895.1 Acinetobacter sp. MF4640
GAGATCCATGCACGTGTAGCAGTCCTTAACAGATTTACGGAATTAGGTCGACCACTTACCCAAGTTACGCCTTAAATTTGGCTCAATTAGGGGCGCTTTGCATTTCAAATCTTTGTGCAACAAAGCCTCTTAAAGGTGTAAACTTATTTCAGGACGGGACATTATATAAATAAAAAAAGCCTTGGATGTCCCAAGGCTTTTTAATCTGCTTACGCCGCAACAGATTCTGGTTTTGATTTGTCATCTAATACTGACCAAATCTTTAAACCTAAGTCAGCATGTAAATCAGGCAAATCAAGAAAAATACTAGCACCGAGCACTTCATGATTACATTTTGCCACTAGCTGATTAACGGCTTTTAATGTCCCACCTGTCGCTAAAACATCATCCACAATAATCACTTTTTGCGACGGGGTATTGGCTGCCATTTCTAAGCGGTCTAAACCATATTCCAAACTATAACCTACACCCACCACCGGTGGTGGCAGCTTGCCTGCTTTACGTACCAACAATAAACCCTTACCTAAACGTTGTGCCAATAAGCTCGCAAGCACAAAACCACGCGCTTCTACAGCAACAAAACTATCTACTTCCGCCAACTGCTCAGCAGGAATACTTGCAATTAACGCGTCAGTTAAAGGGTCAATATTGCTCATAAACAATGGTGTTAAATCGAAGAAGCAAATCCCAGGTTTTGGAAAATCTTGGACCGTACGAATGTGCGACCACAACGTTGTAGACAAGTTGTTCATAGGAGATCAATAAAATTTGAAAAAGAATAGATGAATTTTACAGCTTTATCTGTTAAAAAAACAGACAAGCTCTGGGCATGCAGCCAACTGAACAGTCAAAATATTGATGTAAATTATTGTTTTTAATTAAATCATTTATTTAATAAATATTAGGTATAGATGTACTCAATATTAAAATAGCAATTTAACTCTGCATTTACATCACGACCTTAGTCTATATTTTAAGGATTTTAAAAGACTAGCTAATTGAAAAAAAACATCTTTTTTCATGAAATCACCTATATCTTTCACACTTTTACAAAACACGATCTGGTTTTAAATGATACGTTTTGTCCTGATCATCGCTTTTAGCAGATAGATTCAATCATTAAACTCCGATATTTACTTTACATTCGTATTAGAACTGCGTAAAAATTTAGGTTAGCGAAGTATGCTAACCACTCAGATGAATAGCAGCTTGCGTAATGGATTATTTTGCTGAACCCTTTCTTGTTCAGCGTTTTGGAGAGTCAAATGAAGAAGTATCAATGCATCGTTTGTGGATGGATTTATGACGAAGCAGAAGGTTGGCCACAAGATGGCATCGTGGCGGGAACGAAATGGGACGATATCCCTGACGATTGGACTTGCCCAGATTGTGGCGTGTCAAAAATCGATTTTGAAATGGTTGAAATCTAATTCATAGTGTTAAAGACCATGCAGCATGGTCTTTTTTTACGTCTTTAAAATAATCTCTGGAGAAGCTTATGCATCCCATCGTCATCATTGGCTCAGGTATGGCAGGCTATGCTGTAGCACGTGAATTTCGCAAGCTGAACCCTGAACAAGAGCTGCTTATGCTATGTGCAGATGATGCGACTAATTATGCCAAACCAACATTGTCCAATGCCTTTGTTGCCAACAAAGCGCCTGAACAGATTGCTTTGGGTGATGCAGAGAAAATGGCAACACAACTGAAAATGCAAATTGCCACGCATACTTGGGTGAAAGAGATTCATGCTGAACAACAGCAGTTAACCGTTATTAAAGATGGAGCTGAATCTACACAGCCCTACTCTCAATTGGTTTTAGCGGTAGGAGCAAACCCAATTCGCTTAGCCATTGCAGGTGATGGAAGCAATGACATTCAAGTTGTAAACAATCTAGACGACTATAAAACCTTCCGCGCAGAACTTGAAAAACGTGCAGACAAACGCGTAGTCATTTTAGGTGCTGGTCTCATCGGCTGCGAATTTGCCAATGATTTACAACATACAGGCCATCAAGCTACCGTCATCGACTTGGCAAACCAGCCTTTGGGTCGTTTATTGCCAGCGCATGTTTCAAGTGCCTTTAAAGAAAACCTTGAAGCAACGGGTATTCATTTTGTCCTTGGCACCACAGTTGAAAAAGTATCTAAAATTGAAAATGGTGACTATGTTGTGACCTTGGCGAATGGTCAGTCTTTGGTTGCAGATGTAGTCTTATCTGCGATTGGCTTACAACCGAGCATTTCTCTGGCAAAAGAAGCAGATATTCAAACCAGTCGTGGCATTTTGACCAATGCACAACTTGAGACCAATCAGCCGCATATCTACGCGGTAGGAGATTGTGCTGAAGTGAACGGACTCTTGCTGCCTTATGTCATGCCGATCATGCAGCAAGCACGCGCTTTAGCCAAAACCTTAAATGGTGACACAACTGCAGTGCATTACCCTGCTATGCCTGTAGCAGTTAAAACACCTGCTGCGCCGCTCACTGTTTTGCCTGCGCCAATCGATGCAGAGGTGAACTGGGAAACTGAGGAATTAGACGATGGCATGATTGCCAAAGCCCTAGACAGTCAAGGTACACTTCGCGGCTTCGTACTGCTCGGTGCAACCGCAGCGAAACAACGTTTAGCATTAACAAAACTGGTTCCAGACTTGATTCCAGCACAGGTTTAGAGTTTAAATAAAAGGACATTTATAACAATAGATGTCCTTTATGTGAGGATTACAATAATGAATAGCGCACTCCAATATAATCTTTCACCCTATACCTCTTTTATGCGCGAAACCAAAGTCGACTTAGGCAATGGTATTGAACTCCATGTCGAAATCGGTGGCGAAGACCATCATCCGACCATTGTTTTGATCATGGGCTTAGGAGCACAGCTCTTATTTTGGCCTGATTTCTTCTGTAAATCTCTGATTGAGCAAGGTTTTCGTATCATTCGCTTTGATAACCGAGATATTGGTTTATCTTCAAAAATTAAACATCAAGGTCCACGCTTAAACACCCTCAAACTGATGGGTCGTTTTGCTTTAGGTTTAGATAACCGTGGTGCACCTTATGACTTATATGACATGGCTGACGATGTGGCACTGCTTTTAGACCGTTTAGGTTTAGATGAAAGTTATGTGATTGGTGCATCCATGGGTGGTATGATTGGGCAAATTCTAGCAGCGCGTCACCCACAGAAGGTCAAAAAGCTCGGCCTAATGTTCACCAGTAACAACCAACCTTTACTGCCGCCGCCTTTTCCAAAGCAACTCTTTAGTCTAATTGGTCGACCTGAATCGACCGATGAAGAAGGAATTGTGAGCCACTCTTTGAAAGTGTTTAAGATCATTGGCTCGCCTGATTATCACAATCCAATCGAGTCAATTCAGACTTCTCGCAAATTATATCGCCGAAGTTATTACCCTGCGGGTGTACTTCAACAGTTTTTAGCAATATTATGTACAGGTTCTTTATTGCAACTGGACAAACAGATTCAACAACCGACCCTTGTGGTACACGGTTCGCGAGACCGTTTACTCCCGCCTAGTCACGGAAAGGCCGTTGCAAAGGCAATTATGGGTGCTAAATTTGAATTAATTGATGGAATGGGGCATGATATCCCACCGCACTTCATTCCAAATCTTAGCGAATTATTTGCACAACACTTTAAATCATAATCATTAGGACACTATGGCTGCATTACCATCCTTAAGACAGCTGTCATATCTCGTTACACTGTCAGAAACGCTGCATTTTACTGAAGCTGCACGCCGTTCATTTGTAACCCAATCGACTTTGTCGGGCGGGATTATGGAGCTTGAACGCCTACTCGGTGGCGTACTTGTAGAGCGTGATCGCCAAAATGTGCGCTTAACTCCTCTAGGCGAGCAAGTCGTTGCTCGTGCTCGTGTTCTACTGGCAGATGCTCAAGACCTGATGCGTTTAAGCCGAGAAATGAGCGAGCCTTTAACTGGTGATTTACATCTAGGTGTTATTCCAACCATTGCGCCATTTATTCTGGCGCAATTGTTAGATGAAGTGCATAAGCAACTCCCTAAAATTCAACTACATTTACACGAAGCGCAAAGTGAGAAAATTGTAGAAAAACTCGAACATGGCAATTTAGACATGGTTGTGTTGGCTCTACCTTTTGATACACGTGGCTTAAAAGTTGCCGAAGTCGCAAAAGAAAGTTTGTTTTTGGTCTGCAATAAATCAGATATCGCAAGCCAAGCCAAATCGCTGGATGATTTGGATCTTTCACGCTTAATGTTGCTGGAAGAAGGTCACTGTTTACGTGACCATACTCTAAGTGCCTGCCCAATTGGTGAGCGTAAGAATGACCATCGTTTAAAAGCGAGTTCTTTACCGACCCTTGTGGAAATGGTATCGGCTGATCTTGGTTTTACCTTATTACCTGAAATCGCAATTCATACCAATATGATTAAAGCGAATCCAGATTTGATGGTTAAACAAATTGAAGCTGCTCCAAGCCGTATCTTGGCTTTGGTGACACGTAAAAGCACCCCGCTACAAAGCGAATTTGATGTGCTATTACAAATCCTGCAAAAAATTACTCAAGATCTACACTAAGCTTATTTTAGTGCATAAAAAAGGAGTCAAACATGACTCCTTTTTTTATGCCTGAATCTTTTTTAGATCCAAGCCTCCCCCAAAATTATTTAATCACATCTAGCAAATAACGCTGTGCATTATGCTCGGTTTCGCCTTCAGCTGGCGTCGCACGAAGCCAAGTTCCATCACCTTGTAGTAACCAAGCTTGTTGATTATCCTGCAAATAGGTCAACAAACCTTGCTGATAAATACGTTTTTTCAAAGCTGGATCTTCAATTGGGAAACAGGCCTCAACACGATTAAATAGATTTCGATCCATCCAGTCGGCGCTCGAACCATAAATACGCGAATCGCCATTATTACTAAAATAGAAAACACGCGTATGTTCTAAGAAGCGCCCCACGATCGAACGTACACGAATGTTTTCCGAAAGCCCTGGCAAGCCCGGGCGTAGACAACAAATTGAACGAATAATGAGATCAATTTGTACACCTGCTTGTGATGCCTCATACAGCTTATTGATTAGTTGCACTTCGGTTAGTGCATTCACTTTCACAATAATCTGCGCTTTCTTACCCGCTTTCGCATTGGCAATTTCATCATCAATAAAGTTGATCAGTTGAGCATGGAGCGTAAATGGCGCATGAAGTAGCTTTTTCAGCTTCGCCATTTTCCCCATACCTGTCAATTCTTGGAAAATACGGTGTACATCTTCACACAACTCTTTATCGGTCGTGAGCAAGCCATAGTCGGTATAAATTCGTGCATTACCCGCATGGTAGTTACCCGTTCCCAAGTGCACATAACGAACGAGTTTATTATTTTCACGGCGTACCACAAGAATCATTTTGGCATGGGTTTTATAGCCCACAATGCCATAAACAACCACTGCACCCGCTTCTTGTAGCACATTTGCCACTTCGATATTTGACTCTTCATCGAAACGCGCACGCAGCTCAATCACTGCGGTAACTTCTTTACCATTACGCGCCGCTTCTGCTAAGACTTGTACAATTTCAGAGTCTGCACCACTGCGGTATAGGGTTTGCTTAATCGCCAACACTTGTGGGTCACGTGCAGCTTCACGCAACAAGTTAATCACAGGTGCGAAAGACTCAAACGGATGATGTAGTAAAATATCCTGCTTCTGCATTGCAGAGAACATGCTTTCCGACTTTTTCAACACTTTAGGAATAACAGGAATATGTGCGTCATACCGTAGATGTGGACGTTTAAAATTGGACAATAAACGCGCCAAGTTCACAGGTCCTTCGACTTTATACAACTGCTCCTGATGCAGATCAAATTCATCTAGCAAGTAGTTATAAATATGTTCTGGACAGTTTTGTGTAACTTCCAAACGTACTGCTCGTCCAAAACGACGTGAACTTAACTCACCTTTCAGTGCTTTGGCTAAGTCTTCAACATCTTCGTTGAGCGCCAAATCAGCATTCCGTGTGACACGGAACTGATAACAGCCTGTTGCTGTCATCCCTGGGAACAAGTCAGAAACATGCTCATGGATGATAGCTGAAAGCATCACATGATGCTCTTTTCCACCTGTGAGTTCATCCGGTAGACGAACCACACGTGGCAATGAACGTGGTGCAGGAACAACGGCCAAATCAATCTGACGACCAAATGCGTCTTTCCCTTCCAAAGTCACAATAAAGTTGAGACTTTTATTCACTAAACGCGGAAATGGGTGCGCAGGGTCAAGGCTAATCGGTGTTAAGACAGGTGCAACCTGTTCTTGGAAATATTTCTTCACCCATGAAGACTGTGCAGGCGTCAGTTCCCCACGGCGTAAGAAGCAAATGTCTTCCTCACGTAGTTTCGGCAGAATTTCATCATTGAGAATACGATACTGACGTTCAATTGCAGCATGTGCAGTTTGCGAAATTTGGTCGAGTACTTGGCGTGGGGTTAAGCCATCGGGGCTACGACTTTCATTACCCAGATCCAACTGTTCCATGACGCCTGCAACACGAATTTCAAAGAACTCATCTAAGTTACGTGAAAAAATCAGTAAGAAATTCATCCGTTCTAACAGCGGATGTAAAGGATCTACGGCTTGTTCCAATACACGTAAATGGAAATCTAATATCGATAACTCACGGTTAATATAGCGATCGTTATACGCGTATTCAGGTTGTAGTATCGGAGATGTGCTTGCTGCCGTATTCATAGCTAACCTTTGATTATTTGAATGCGTTTTATCATGATAAGTATGCTTCAATTTTGTGACAATTTCATAAAAAAAAGCCCTTAAATTTGGGCTTTTTCACATCAATCAAATTAAGGGATATCGCTATAGCGCATATACTTTCGAATCATGCGCTCACGGTTTTGTAACTTACGGTCATTTTGATGATCTTGGTAGTATTTCGGATTGGGTAAAATGGCCGCTAAAAAGACCGCCTGCTCTCGGCTTAAGCTACGTGAACTTTTACCAAAGTAGTGTTGGGTTGCAGCTTCCACGCCATAGATATTATCGCCAAACTCCACCGAGTTCAGATATACCTCTAAGATGCGTTCTTTGCTCCACATCCGTTCCATCATCCAAGTTGCAACAGCTTCCTGACCTTTACGAATGAATGAACGCTTGTTATATAAAAATAAGTTTTTGGCCAATTGCTGAGAAATCGTCGAACCGCCCGCAACCACTTTGCCCGTGTCATTATTACGTTCAAGCGCTGCTTGAATCCCATCCCAGTCAAAACCATGATGTTGCATAAATTTGCCATCTTCAGCCGCAACAATGGCTTTTTTCATGTACTCACTGATTTCGTCATAATCACGCCATTCATGTTGAATAGGCTTAGATGGCTCAGACCAATAATCAATCCGCATAAACATGGTGGTTTCCACTGGCTTGTAACGCCACCACGCTAGACTTGCAAAAATCCACAACTGTACCAAAAGCACGAAGCTGACAACGACTAACAAACTACGAACAATAAAAGCTTTCATGCCAGTGGCTTACTCCAAAAATCATTTTTATTCATGCTAAGCTTGGGCAAATATAGCAAAATTTTAGCAAGAATAGCATGACCGAGCTTACACCTCCGCAAATCAAAACAAAATTTGACGTACATTTATGGTGGATTACCGCCGTCATTATTGCCGTGAATGTTGGACTGTTTTTTTGGCAAGTCCTGCATGGCATGGATGTCAGCAATCCAAGTACGGCGGATGCCATACGCTGGGGAGCAGACTATGCACCGCTCACCTTCTTGGCTGAACCGATGCGTTTATTGAGCAGTATGTTCTTTCATTTTGGCTTGGTTCACCTCATGTTGAACATGTGGGCGCTGTATATTTTTGGCAGTGTGCTAGAGCAAATGTTTGGACGTGTCTATTTTCTTGCGCTATATGTCCTTGCGGGCCTCATGGGTAGCTTGCTCAGTGGTTATATTGCCATCCAAGACAGTTATGAACTAATTCGTGTGGGTTTAGCAAACCCTGAACTCTTGCCGCGTGTCGGTGCAGGCGCTTCAGGTGCCGTCATGGGGCTGGGCGCAGCGCTGACGGTTCTATCCCTTCTGCCGATGCTCCCACAGCAACGTTTTATTTTAGATAAAAAGACGTTGCTCATCGTGATGGGAATCAACTTAGCCATGGGCTTTATGATTTCAGGTATTAATAATGCCGCACATATTGGCGGCATGTTGATGGGTGCTGTTTTGGCGGCACTTTGGTATCTCTCCCAAAAGACGCAGCAGCGTTGGATTATGCCGCTGAGCCTTGTTTTGGCAGCCTGCGGTTCGTATTGGTTTTACTTACACTGCCAAAACCTTGTGGTCTACATTCAACCCTTATGGTCAGAAGTGTTAATGATGATGCGTCAACAGCTCAATTTCTAAGATTCAACGCTTAAGATATTAAGAGATCAATCACGATTGATTGATCTCTCTCAAACTTTGTAAAGGTGGAATCTCACTGAGATAACTTAAGCGATAACGCCCAATCAGCGCGCAGAGTACGGTCATGAACAGCGGTAAAATGAGCCAGATTTCCCAGTGTGGCTGAAGGGCTAATCCCATGCGATAACATGCGACCGCACTTATCGCTTCAGCAAACAAACAAGAAACCACACCTGCCATAAAACCAATAAAGCCAATTTCTAGACTGAGCATGGTTCTGAGTTTTTGCTTGGAACCCCCAAATGAGCGTAATAACGCCACTTCACGTTTGCGCTCATCCATGAGTAAGTTCAGGCAAGCAATTAAAACCAGAATACCTGAAATACTCACTAAAACTGCAAGGATCGTGACAATCTGCACCAGCACCGTCACGATGCGCTTAATTTCATCTAAAATTAAACTGACATCAATAAAGACGGTATTGGAAAATTGCTGAATAATGCTGACCAATTTCGCTTTGTCAGACTCAGGCACATAGAAACTGCCCAAATAACTGCCCGCATTTTCATCCATGGTCTTTGGCGCAAAAATAAAGAAGAAGTTTGGACTAAAACTTTCCCATTCCACGGTTCTTAAATTCGCCACTTTGGCGTGAATGACACCCTCTGGTAAACTAAAGGTCAGTTGGTCTCCCACTTTTATCCCAAGCTCTGTTGCGGTATTGGCTTCTACCGAAACTTGTCCTTTTGCTGTCAGTTTTGATGCGCCAGAGACAATCATATTGTCTTTAGGATAACTGTCTGCTTGGGTTAAATTTAACTCACGGCGTAAGGAATTATTTTGCTTCACCAAATCTGCAGCAAAAGGCTGTCCATTTTTGGCAATCAGTCTACCTCGAATATTAGGATAGAGTGGCGTACTGTTCCAATGATTCTGCTCAATTTGTGCTTTTAACTCAGGCATGTCAAAAGGCGGTAAACCATATACAAACTGATTAGGCGTTCCCGCAGGAATTTGCTGCTGCCAGCGCTCTAACAAATCGGTTCGTAATACGGCTAAGACCGTAATTAAACTAAGTCCCAAAGCCAAAGCGGTAATCTGAAATGCAGTCTGGTAAGGCGTGCGAACATAGGCAGAAACCGCATTTTTCAAGCTACGGATAAACTTCAAACTCAGCCAGACCACACTGTATAGCACTGCACACAGAATAATAATCGCACCAATGACCATGGCTGTCAGTACCATGTTTTCAGTCAGAACGATACTAAACAGCACCAGACTTGCCGTTCCTGCGAGCAGCATCCAAAACATAGACGAAACCGATTTTTCTTGACTGCGAATGACACGGATCGGTGGAGTATTCAAAAGCTCCCAAAAACTTGGTAAGACAAAACCCAATAGCACCACAGCACTGGTCAACATGGCAATCGGAATCGGCCCGAGCAGCATATCCCAAGCTGAAAATGCAATACTTAAGTGTGGAATCAGTTGTAACATCAACTGTAACAGGCCATAACCCAGCCCTACCCCCACGACACTCCCGACCAGCATGGCAAGCAAGAACACCACACCCAACAAACTGAGGTAAGCCCAGAGAATTTGTGACTTCGCAGCCCCCATACAACGTAATAGCGCAATGTGATCTTGATTTTGTTGTACAAAGCGTTGGCTGGTCAAAGCAATTGCAATTCCACACAACAAAATCGTTAAGATATTCGCCAACTGCAAAAAAGTGTCCAAATTTGCAATTGGTTTCATTAAGCGGGTATTGCCCTCACTGGCATTGCGTAAGCGTAAGCTGTTTTGTGGCTCCTCAGCATTGACACTTTGAGCGGCCGCATCTACGTCCATAGGTGCTACATTTTGCTTCTTAAAATTTGCTTCAAACTGCTGAGTATTTTGTGCTGTACCTGCCATCAGTAGACGATAGTCAATACGACTACCGACTTGTATGGCATTGGTCTTGGTAATATCCGCTTCAGAAATAATCACCGTCGGCGAGAACCCAGAAAAGCCCAACTCTTGATTGGAATCATGCTCAATCAAGCCTGTCACCTTGAAAGTACCATCTGCAATATTCAGCTGATCGCCCAGTTTAACCTGTAGCAAATCCTTAGCACGCTGACTCAACCACACTTCACCCGAGGCAATGCGCTTCGCAGCAGGCTGAATGCGTAACTCTCCACGCAGAGGAAAGGCTTGATCGATGGCTTTGACATTGACCATAACAAACTGATCATCTGTATATGCCATCGAACTAAAGACAGTGACTTCGGATTGTTTTAAATCGAGAGCTGTCGCTCGTGCTTTCCATTTCGGATCGAGTTTTTGGCTGTCCGTTAAAACCAAATCTCCTGCTAGCATCTCGGCGGCTTGCAGCGCTACGGCATTTTGAATTTGTTCATTACTGAACTTCAGCGCAGTCGTTGCACTGATCGCGAGGGTCAATGCAATAATCAATAAATACACACCGCTACTTTTAAAACTTTGCTTCAGTAAGGGCTGAAATAGAGAATTCATTTTATCCTCCCGTTCGAGGATGTTCGATCAACTGACCATCGAGTAATTCAAAATGGCGCTGGCACTGTTCTGCAAGCGTATGGTCATGCGTCACTAAAATCAGGGTCGTACCCAACTCACGGTTCAACTGAAACAATAGTTGCTCAATTTCTCGCGCAGTTTGACTGTCTAAGTTTCCTGTTGGTTCATCGGCAAAGATAATTTTTGGCTCAGCAATCAGCGCACGGGCAATTGCGACGCGCTGCTGCTCCCCACCCGAAAGTACCTTCGGTGTTTGGGTGGCCTGTCGCTCTAATCCAACCTTTTGCAACAAACTCAAAGCACGTTGCTCCGCTTCAGCGAAGTTAAATGATGGATGAAGCCGTAACGGCAGCATCACATTTTCAACAGCAGTCAGGTGTGGCAGCAGTTGAAAGGACTGAAACACAAAGCCAATATGCTTTAAACGCACCTGTGCACGCTGTTCTTCATTGAGCTTGGAAATACTTTCACCACAAACGATTAACTCACCACCGCTAGCCTGATCTAAGGTCGCCAAAATACCCAGTAAGGTAGACTTTCCTGAACCTGAACGTCCTGTAATTGCGACTTGTTCACCTGCTAATATGCTCAGACTCAAATCTGAGAAAATGGTCAGTTCTTTTTGCGGAAGTTTAATCTTTTGTGTCAGTTGCTGGGCAAAAATAATCACTTGTGGCATGATGCTTACATCACTATGAACTTGGGTCATAACATCCCTATATGCAAATATTCGTGCAAAATCGCAAATTTAAAAAACGTATCAGTTCATACTTGGTTTTGCTTGCACTGTGCCTAAGCCCCACTTGGGTTTTTGCAAAAACCGTGATGGTTTTAGGAGATAGCATTAGTGCAGGTTATGGCATAGAACCACAGCAAGCATGGGTAAATTTACTGCAAAAACGGTTAGACCAACAGTATCCGAAACAACACAAAGTGGTCAATGCCAGTGTGAGTGGTGAAACCACCAGTGGCGCTTTGGCTCGTTTACCCAAACTGTTGCAAACGCATAAGCCAAATGTGGTGGTGGTTGAGCTTGGCGGGAATGATGGACTCCGTGGTCAACCCCCTCAGATGATTCAAAAAAATTTAGCGCAACTGATTCAACAGAGTCAAAAAGCCAATGCCACCGTGGTTGTCTTGGGAATGAAAATACCGCCAAACTATGGCACAGCCTATAGCAAGGCATTTGAAAATAATTACAAAATGGTCAGTCAACAATACAAAGTTAAATTACTGCCCTTCTTCTTGGAAGGTGTAGCAGGAAATAAAAGCCTGATGCAAAAAGACTTGGTCCATCCAAATGGCAAAGCACAGCCTATTTTATTAAATTTAGCTTATCCCTATATAAAAGGCGCTTTATAAAGCGCCTTTTATTCTGATCATATCCGCTAATCAGAAGTCAAAAAAAACCACTTCACCACTTTCAAGTGAGTACTCAGCGCCAACCACTTGTAACTTGCCTTTAGCAATCAAGCTTTCAAGCACAGCTGAGCCATGACGTAACTGATTTACAGAGGCAAATACATTTGAACGCACCGCGTGTTTAGACAGTTTGCATAAGTCATGTTTCAGTTCAGTTTGCATCAAGGTTTCAACCGAAGGACGGACACGGTTTACAATCGACATCAAGTTTGCAGAAGGTGGGCTATCTGGGTTCATCAGAGTGTCAATGGTGGCTTGAATCGCGCCACAGTGGCTATGACCAAGTACCACAACTACTGCACAGTCATAACGCTCAGCCGCAAATTCAACACTGCCAACTTGCGAAGGTGCAACCACATTTCCTGCAACACGAATAACAAACAGATCACCCAAACCTTGGTCAAAGACCATTTCTGCAGGCACACGAGAATCAGAACATCCGAGTACAATCGCAAATGGATTTTGGTCTTCCGCCATCTCTGCTCGTGCTTGGTGAGACAATTGCTTATGGTGGGTTGTCTCACCCGCTACAAAACGTTGGTTACCTTGTTTTAGACGGCTTAAAGCTTCTTGAGCTGTTAGCATTCCCTTTCCCACTCGGTTGTTATTAAGTTGGACTAGTTTAATCCCAGCGAAATTGATTGTCACTTGCAAAAAACATAGCCGCTTCTTTTTTTGCTTGATTTTAAATTTGCATTTTATCTCAAACAAATCGTTATGCAGTTCACACTTTATCCAAATGCAGTATATCCTTTCAAATAAATAATTAATGACATTTGCATGAAAGCTATTAGAATCAAACAGACCTGTAAATAAACATAAAAACCATTCAAAATCAGAGCATTTTTATCTTATTCGGTCAGTTTTTTCATTCATCTCCGTTTAAGGATGAACCATGATGATGCGCTCAAAATCCGTCTTGAAACAAAGTTTAAAGGCCGGTCTATTCGCCTTAGCTTTGTCATTTCCTTTCGCCAGCCATGCGGTCGAAAATACCATCATCAAAGACAAACTCAGTTTACAAAGCTACCTTCTACAAGAACGCGTCACCGCCGGTTTAAAAACCAAAACACTTAAAGTGGAAGATATCGTTTGGAGCTATAACGAAGGCGGTGCCGTTGATAAGCCAACGATTTTGCTGATTCATGGTTTTGCTGGAAATCGAGACAATTGGAACCGTGTAGCACAGTTTCTAACGCCTTATTACCACGTGGTTATCCCTGACCTTCCAACCAACGGCGACACCAAAGTCCCAGATAATTTTGATCTCTCTATGCCAAATGTCACAGAGCGACTCCGTCGTTTTGTTGAAGCTATTCATATACAAGATAAGCTGAATGTTGCAGGACATTCCATTGGTGGTTCAATTGCAACTCTATATGCCGCGCAATACCCTTTTGACACGCAAAGTTTGTTTTTATTGAACAGTGCGGGCATTTATAAAAACGCCAACACCAACTATGCCAAAGACCCGCATTATTTAAAGCACTTGATTGTGAGCAAGCCGGGCGATTTTGATGATGTAATGCAACGTGTCATGCAAACCCCAATCAAAATGCCCTATTATTTAAAACGCGCCCAAGAAAAACAGTTAATTACTCAGGCTGAAAAAAACAGTAAAGTGATTGATCAATTGGTGACCTTGAACCGAATTTATACCACTGACTCCTTTGCTCGAGTGACCCGAAATATTGAAGCACCCACCCTCATTTTGTGGGGTAAGCAGGACAAAATTATTAATGTCGAAGTGGCGAATGAGCTCAAATCTTTATTGAAACGTGCTGAAGCTCCTGTCATCCTTAACAATGTTGGTCATATGCCACTTTTGGAAGCAGAACAAGCAGTTGCACAGCACTACCTGCCTTTTCTTGCAAAAACACAAAAGTTAAAAAATCCATTGGCTGATAAACTGATTCCACTAAATTAATTTTGTTGAGTACGTATGCAGAAACACCCTATGATTGAGCAGCTCATTGAAGCTCATCTTAATTTTTTAGATCATGAGTTTTCGCAAGCAAGTACCGTACAAAATGAATTCACCCTCTTTTATCAATGGTTTAGAAAACAAACTTTGCAGCAACTATGGAGCTTTGAAGACATCAATGCGCTGTTGCAAAAACAAGTCCTAGCCACACCTGCGACCGAGTATCTGATTTCACAAATTGCTGAACATATTAAATTTGCCTTGATTCATCCCATCAATGAATCAACCAAAGTTGCCGATGTGATTCCTGTACTTACCATCGACAAAATTGCGCAGTATGTCGCGAGTAAAAGTGGGCATCGTCAGCGCCTAATTAAAACTGTAGTAAATAACCCAGCTTTTTCGGCCATGATTACCCAGCTGATTCAGCACTCGATTCAAGACTATTTGAACAACTCGGTGATGACTAAACGTGTGCCGGGTGTTTCTAGTTTTATGAAAATGGGCAAGTCGGTACTGGAAACCGTCACAGACTCAAACCTAAATGACACCATCGGACATTATTTGCAAAAGAACATTTTAAAACTCAGTCAAATGAGCGAACAGGTGTTAAATCAAAACTTTAATGATGAAAAGCTATATCACTTTCAAGCCAACCTTTGGCACAAAATCAAAGACATGCCTTTATCAGTTTTGAAAAATTATATTGAAGTACAGGACTTAACTCAAACCGTCGCAATGGGTCACGAAATTTGGGCACACATGCGTCAAACCGACTACCTCCAACAACAGGTGCATGATGGTGTTTACGCTTGGTACATTCGCAACCAAGAACGATCTTTTGATGTACTCCTACGTGACTTAAATATCGACGAAGCTTTAATTCAAAATGAACTTCAAGGCTTGCTCAATCCTATTATTCAAGAGCTCATCCGATCACATTACTTACGTGATCGAGCACGCTATTATTTAGAACAGTTTTATTATTCTGACCAAGCACAAGCGATTTTAAAGCTTTAAAGAGACAGACCCGTTACTTGAACGGGTCTTTTTATTTAAGCCAATTTCTATAAATTAAAAGCTTGCAGAGAAACTTACGCCATAACGACGCCCGTCTAGAACTTGTTCACCATCAGCATCTTCAGCTTTTTCATCCAGAATATTATAGACACCAAATTTTCCTTTCAAGCTTGGTGTAAATTTATAGTTAAAACCAACATCTAAAAATTGATATGCTGGTGTAGGCTCAGACATACTGGCACGACCTAAATATGCGGATGTTTCACTTCTGTAGTGCAAACGCGTCCAAACATCTAATGTTTCATTAATATCAAAATCTACCGTCGCATTAAACATATGTTTTGGCATTTGATTCAAAGGCTCACCTTTTAGAGCGCCTGATTTCTGCTCAGTTTCTGTATAAGTATAGTTTGTACTTAAATTCACACCGTCGGCAAGTTCTGTATCAAATGTCGCTTCTAGACCTTGCATTATAGCCTCATCAACATTAATTCTTGAGCTAATAAAGTTCCATAAGCGAATGTTACCTGTTGTCGAGTCTATACGACCAAATGGGTCAGCACATGTCCAAGTTGCTGAATTACTGTTACTACCATTTGGTGAAGAACAATCACGAACTTCTGTAATTTTATCTTTATATTGAGTATGGAATACAGTTAATGATGTTTTAGACTTATCCCCTTGCCATGCTGTTCCAAATTCATAGCTTACTGATTTTTCAGGTTTTAAATCATCATTACCCATAATGAAGGCACTACCCTTACCTGTTACAGAGTGTACATCGCTTGATGATTGCTTTAAGTCAGGTTGCTTGTAGCCAGTAGAGACCCCGCCTTTAAATGTCCATGCATCTGTTGGATTGTAGACACCATATAAACGTGGAGAGAAGTTTCCAGCATAATTTTCATCATGGTCATACCGTAAGCCAGTAGTTAAATTAAACTGATCTGTTATCGACCATGTATCCTCTGCAAAAATAGCAAATCCCCAACGCTCCAACTCAGCTATAGGCAAATCCGCATTTTGGTTTGTTGCACGGTCAACAAGCGATTCATTTTTAAAATATAAACCAGAAATTAAATTATGGTTACTTAACTGTAAATTCCATTGTGAATTAGCAAGCCAAGTTTCCAACTCAATACCACTTAAACCTGTCGAGCTGTTTACACGGTCTGGGTTTTTTGAATTCTCATATTGAATATATGAGCTACTGCTTAATAAGTCGCTATAATGACCATTATGAGTCAAGCTAAATACGTCTCTGTAATTCCGTCCATAAGAATCGGTTCCTGTACTTAGAATTGTTTTCCCAGCTGTAGATTCTGACTCCTGTTTAGTAAAGTTTGCCTCTAACTCAAGATCATGTGTATCGTTAATTAAATATGTAAACCGAGAATTTAAACTTTCTACTTCTGTACCACGAAAACCACCAATATAACTATCTTCATTACGTTGACTTTTGTTTACACCCAACTGCATACCTAATTTATTTTCAATTAATGGGCCTGCCAAATAGATTGTCCCATTTTTAATATCACCAGAATTTCCTTGATCCTGTAAAACAGTGCCTAATTCAACCGTTCCAGACCACTCATCACTGACTTTTTTCGTAATGATATTAATAACCCCCCCATAGCATCTGTTCCATACAATGTAGATGCAGGGCCACGGATTACTTCAATTCGCTCAATAGCAGCCATTGGGGGTAAAATATTTTTTTCAAAACCACTATCATCACCATTTGGGTTTACATCTTTAGAGTATTGGCGTTTCCCATTTACCAAAAATAAAGTGTAGTTTGACCCCATTCCACGAATACTTACAGTCTGAGCTGAACCCGCTCCAGAAATTACAACTCCGGGTGTGTTTCGTAGTACATCAGTAATATCACTATATTGTCGTTTTTCGAGCTCTTCCTTTGTAATTACGGTCATACTGGCTGGTGCCCGTGTAACATCCTGCTCGTACCCTGCTGCAGTAACAACAATCGTCTGTAATTGTGTTGTTTCTTTCTCTTTCGTGGTTTCAATTGTTTCATTTGCCATCGCAAATGAACTCATTGCTCCTACAACCGCTAAAGCCAAAGTTGATCTCGTTAGATTTTTACCCATAACGCATACACCCAAATACAAAAAAAGGAGAGATTGTGTAAATTTCGTAGGGCATTTTAACAAATGACAAACATATTGCAATTAATATTAATAATTATTCTCAATTACATTTTGGCTTTAGATAAAATATAACCCCCTAATTTAAGGAGGTTATTTATTAAAATGGTTTAAAATTATTTGAAGTACGCGCCTTCTGCCTGCGTATGATCCGTCTGGTCAATCACACGACGTAACTCAGGAATGTGTTGTTGCAGAGTCGTTTCAACACCCTGTTTCAAGGTGACATCAATTGCTGAACAGCCTTGGCAACCACCACCGAATTTCAGTACAGCCGTTAAACCATGTTCTTCATCTTCAACAACTTCAACCAATGCACAGTTACCACCATGCCCTGCTAGACCTGGGTTAATTTCAGACTGAAGAATATACGTAATACGCTCTTCAATCGATGCATCAGGGCCTACACGTGGTACTTTCGAGTTTGGTGCACGGAATGTCAACTGCCCACCAAAACGATCTTTGTTGTAGTCAATCACCGCATCTAATAAATATGGAATAGACGGTGTGTCGATATACGCAGGAAAGTCTGGATAATCTTGACGGTAATCGGTTGGGATCACTTCTTCAGGCGCGCTATATGCCATACAACATTCAGCACGTGGTGTACCCGGATTTTCAACAAATACACGTACAGCAATGCCCGGTGTATTTTGTTTTTCTAATAAATCACGTAAATACTCTTGTGCAGTCGGAGTAATCAATAAGTTTGGAATTTCCTCTGCAACTGCAGTGCTGCTGTTCTCAGTCGACATAACAATCATTTCCTCAAGCTGAAGTTGCTATTTTAACTGAAGATGCGGGGTAATTAAAAAAAATCAACCAAAATTGTCGGATTTATTGTGAAAGTTCATCTTTCCGCTCAATTTAATGGCATTATGACCACAAGATAGTTATATGCAGAACATCTCAGAAATGTTGGATTTACCTTTTAATCATACAGTTACGATCATTATTATTACGGTCATTATTTCTATGGTGGCATTTTCAAATCAGAACGTGATGAACCGTCTGATTTTCTGGCCTCCTGCGATGCAACGTGGACAATACGATCGTTTTATTACACATGGCTTTATTCATGCCGATGGTATGCATCTCCTGTTCAACATGTTCACCCTGTTTTTCTTTGGCAGCATTATTGAAAGTTTTTACCGTCAATACTTCTATGAGTTAGGCTTTATTTTGTTTTATCTGGGTGGTTTAATTTTTGCCATTTTACCAAGTTATTTAAAACATAAGAATGATGTGCGCTGGGCAAGCCTTGGTGCTTCTGGTGCGGTCTCTGCGGTATTGTTCGCTTATGTGTTGTTTGAACCTTGGAAGCTGATTTTTGTATTTTTTATTCCCGTACCTGCGATTATTTTTGCAGTGTTGTACGTGGCATATAGCATCTGGTCAGGTAAAAAAGGCAACTCAAACATCAATCATAGCGCCCACCTTTGGGGAGCTGCTTATGGGGTCATCATGACCTTAATTTTAGAGCCGCGTCTTAGCCCGCACTTTCTGAACAAATTAACCCAGTTACCTATTTAAAGCCGAACCCCTAGATTGCAAATGGATTGCATCCATACGCATATAGGCTCAGTAACATTTTTTCACAGCAACGGGTGGTCCTGATTTTTACAATAAACATCAGGACAACTATAAACCAAGGAAATTGCGATGAAAATAATGTCTATATTTGCAGCCTTGATGATCAGCCTCAGTTTTTCAGCCTGTGCGGTACACACCCCTGAAGGCAGTATTATCGTAGATCCTGATCGTTCTTATTATCCTCATGGCCAAGGCGATTTCTGCCCACCAGGACAGGCCAAAAAAGGTCGCTGCTAAACTTAAAAGCCTTCTATTCAGAAGGCTTTTTTTATTACATATATTTTTACATAAATTTGGCATGAAATGCCAAGCAGGAATTTGATTTGGCATAGATAATGTTTACAACTGTATATAAATAGCAAAATTGAGTGAGATTTCTTGCATGTCCAATCCCTTAGATGGTCTTCAATTTCCAACTTACCCTAAAACACAAAAAGTTAGCACCTCACGCACAGGGAAAGAGATTATTGCAGAGGCCTTAGCCAATGTTGATCACCAAACCTCTGTTACCGCACTTACAGAAAAGAACTGGCGTAAACAATATCCACGCTATTTTAAATCCTTAGTTGAATTTGGGATTCGTAATCAAATTGCACCTATTCAAATGGCACAAGACGGTCTTATCAAAGTACACAACATATTTGAGTTTTATCGCAATGGCCAAAAGCATCTCCTCAAAGATGTAATGTCACTTGAAAGCGCACCGCTGCATACTATTAAACTCAAAGGCGAAAGTCATGCTGCACCTGAGTGGTCAGTGCCTTACAAAGGTACACAGCTTAAAGGGGGTGCTTTACTTGCACAAATCCAAACATGGTTAGATGCAGGTGTGATTGAACCCAGTCATGCTGAAGCACTGATTGCTTGTGTGGAACATCCTGAATGGTTTGATTTATCAGATCGCACAATGGTTTTGTTCGGTGCGGCATCTGAAGCGGGTCCACTCACATGGTTAGCCCAATGGAAAGCCAATATTGTGGCAGTTGATTTACCGAATAGCCGCGTGTGGAGCAAAATTTTAGACACCATTCAACACGGCAATGCCACGCTATATGCCCCATCAGTTGAAGCTTTGAGCGCGGAAACACCTGTGTCTGTGCTTAAAGAAAAACTTGGTGCGAACTTACTGACCCAAGTGCCTGAAATTGCACAATGGTTGGTACAAAACCCACATCAGTTAGATTTGGCCGCGATTGCGTATTTGGATGGTGAAAAGCATGTCCGTGTTTCTGTTGCAATGGATGCGATTATGCAATATGTCAGTGCGCAAAAAGCAGATACCAGTTTGATGTATATGTGTACACCTACCGATGTCTATGCAGTTCCAGAGGAAGTCATTACAGCATCTGAGCAAAAGTTCAGTGGACGCTCTAAAACTCAGCAGATGATCAGTAAAAGTATTTCAACCCTCAGCGGGCAACTGTTCTTTAAGAAAAACCTACATGACCTCGTCGAGTCGGATAATGACAAGTCTTATGGCATCACCGACTGCTTAGTCATTGAACAAGGGCCGAACTATGCATTGGCTAAACGTATTCAGCAGTGGCGTGCAACGCTTGCTCGCTCAGAAGGTCAGCGGGTCAGCATTAATATTGCACCATCAACTACAACCCACTCTGTCACCAAAAACCCATTGCTCAAAGCCGCATTTAATGGGGCAAGCTTGTTTGATGTTGAAGCCTTTAAACCTGAAACCACCAATGCAATCATGGCGGCTTTATGGATCCATGATCTGCGTAATCCTGAGTCTGTAGCCAATCCAGAGAACAAACTTGAACATCCATTAGAGCTGATGATGCATGGTGCCAATCACGGTGGCTTATGGCGTGTAGCTTATTTAGCACGTACCGCACTGCCCTTTGCGGCACTTTATGGTTTTGCCGCAGACAAGCTACCACTCAACAAAGTATTTGCTTTACTGAAAAAGTAAGACCTTGAATACCCGCTTCAAGAAAATACAGAGCTAAAAAAACGCTACCTTCGGTAGCGTTTTTTATTATTGGTTTTTACCAATCAGATTAAACAAACTGTAGGAACAACCAGAACAAACCACCAGATAAACAGATCGTTGCTGGCAAGGTAAAGATCCAAGCCGAAAGAATGGTTCTTACTGTTGCAAAGTTCAGACCAGACTTGTTTGCCACCATGGTCCCTGCTACCGCAGAGTTCAAGACGTGTGTGGTCGATACGGGCATACCAAAGCCATCAGCGGCTGCAATCGTGGTCATCGCCACCAATTCTGCTGACATGCCTTGGCCATAGGTCATATGGTTTTTACCAATACGCTCACCTACAGTCACGACAATACGCTTCCAGCCCACCATTGTACCCAGACCTAAAGCCAATGCTACAGCCACTTTCACCCATGTTGGGATGTACTGTAAGAATGAATCAAGGTTACTACGATATTCTTTTACTGTCTTTTTGCCCGCTTCCGACATCGCTGGCAATTGATCCGCTTTATCCAAACGTTTGAATGCTGTCGTGCTTAAGTACATGTCATTACGTAGTGCAGAAACTTCAGCTTCAGGAATATCTTTAAGATCTCCATAATGGCCAACACGCTCACCCAAATGATCTGTCAAACTTGCTAAAGCAGGTACGACTTCTGGGGTCATTTCTTTCGTTTGAATATATTGCGTGATCACCGTACGGGCTTTTTCATCTGCAATATCGTTATGATTCGAATAAATCACAGCCGCAGTTTGACCTGAAAGTTGAGCAAATGACTGAATATGCTGTGAATCTAAATTCTTATTTAAAGAATAAGCCAAAGGCACGATACCAATCAAAATCAGCATGATTAGACCCATACCTTTTTGACCGTCATTTGAACCGTGCGCAAAACTTACACCTGTGCAAGTAAAAATCAAAATGGCACGAATCAGTGGCGGTGGTGGTTTGTTGCCTTCAGGTGGTTGGAATAGTTCCAGTTGTTTCTTAAAGATTTTTTTCACCAATAAGAACAACACTGCTGCAAAAGCAAAACCGATCATGGGTGAAAACAGTAAAGCTTTACCGACTTTAATCACCTGATCCATGTCGACACCGGAAGCACCACCGCCTGAATGCATCAGGTAGTTCATAATGCCCACACCCAAGATCGAACCGATCAAAGTGTGTGAACTCGATGCTGGAATACCCAAGAACCATGTGCCCAAGTTCCACAAAATCGCAGCAATCAACATGGCAAATACCATGGCAAAACCTGCGCCTGAGCTGACATTCATAATCAACTCAACAGGCAAAAGCGCAATAATACCGTAAGCCACGGCACCACTTGCGACCATAACCCCAAGGAAGTTACAGAAACCAGCCCACATCACCGCAACAGGTGCAGACAGTGCATTTGTATAAATGACCGTTGCAACCGCATTGGCAGTATCGTGAAAGCCATTTACAAACTCAAAACCCAAAGCAATGAACAATGCCGTTGCTAAAAGGATTAAAGAGTAAAGATTCAGTGCAGGAACATGCGATAAGTCAGCAGAAAGCTGAAAGCCAATATAAATTAGCGTTGAAATAATGACCGTTAAAAACACCGGCATAAAAAATTTCGGTGTAGGTACGTGCACATTCGTCGACTTGACCTGTGTCACGTGCACCTGATCTTGGACGGGAGGAATATTAGAATTCATGCAGACGGCTAAAGAGGATATCAATATCCCCTATTGTTCAATTTAATTGTGACAATTATATGACAAATGCGTGTCACATGAAGCCAATTTTTTCATAATTGGCTTATTTTAGATCAGCAGTAAATCGCTTATAAGCCTTGAACGCACTGTGCTGGCTCAAAATTTAACTTTTCGGTGCGGATTACGCTGAATTATTTTCTTACATTTGGCTGTGCTGTCTGTAACAATCTGCTCCAATCAATATTTTTCATCTCTATTTCTTCTGATCTATTAACATAGCGGGTCTATATTTCACTTTCGTGAAAACTAAAGCTAAATCAGCCTTTTTTATTTGCCATATAGCCAATACCACTTGAATTAGGCATCAATCGACCTGCTTTTCTGCTAAAATATTGCACGTTTTGAAAACCTGTTTGTGAGTTTTGAATGTCTACACTTGCCACCTTAAAAGCACTTCTTGCCGAGCGCATCCTTATTATCGATGGCGCAATGGGCACCATGATTCAGCGTCACAAGCTCGAAGAAGAAGATTATCGTGGTGAACGCTTTGTAGATTGGGCTTCTGACCTCAAAGGCAACAACGACCTTTTGGTGCTGACTCAGCCACAAATTATTCAAGGCATTCATGAAGCTTATTTGGATGCGGGTGCAGACATTATTGAAACCAACAGCTTTAACGGCACACGTGTTTCGATGTCGGACTACCACATGGAAGACCTCGTTCCAGAGATCAACCGTGAAGCAGCACGTTTAGCGCGTGCAGCATGCGACAAATATTCAACCCCAGATAAACCACGTTTTGTTGCAGGCGTACTTGGCCCAACCTCACGTACCTGTTCTATTTCACCCAATGTAAATGACCCTGCGTTCCGTAACATCACTTTCGATGAACTCAAAGAAAACTATATTGAAGCAACCTATGCCTTGATCGAAGGTGGTGCAGACATCCTCTTGATCGAAACTGTGTTTGATACGCTGAACTGTAAAGCTGCGATCTTTGCAGTCAAGGAAGTGTTCAAACAGCTTGGTCGTGAACTTCCACTCATGATCTCAGGCACCATTACCGATGCATCAGGCCGTACCTTAACCGGTCAAACGGCAGAAGCATTCTGGAACTCGGTGCGCCACGGTGACTTACTCTCAATTGGTTTTAACTGCGCGCTCGGTGCGGATGCGATGCGCCCGCATGTGAAAACTATTGCTGATGTTGCAGATACCTTTGTTTCTGCCCATCCAAACGCAGGTTTACCAAATGCCTTTGGTGAATATGATGAAACCCCAGAGCAAACCGCAGCCTTCATTAAAGAATTTGCTGAAAGTGGTTTGATCAATATTACAGGTGGTTGCTGTGGCACAACGCCTGATCATATCCGTGCCATTTACAATGCTGTTAAAGACATTCAACCACGTCAGATTCCTGAAACCAAACCTGCCTGCCGTTTAAGTGGTTTAGAACCCTTTAATATTTATGATGATTCATTATTCGTTAATGTCGGTGAACGTACCAACGTTACAGGTTCAAAAAAGTTTCTACGCTTAATCCGTGAAGAAAAATTTGCTGAAGCCCTAGAGGTTGCACAGCAACAAGTCGTTGCTGGTGCACAGATTATCGACATCAACATGGATGAAGGGATGCTCGATTCGCAAAATGCGATGGTGCATTTCCTCAATCTAGTGGCATCTGAGCCTGATATTTCTCGTGTACCGATCATGATTGACTCATCAAAATGGGAAATCATTGAAGCAGGCTTAAAATGCGTCCAAGGTAAACCTGTCGTGAACTCGATTTCCTTAAAAGAAGGTTATGACGAGTTTGTCGAAAAAGCACGCTTATGCCGTCAGTACGGTGCTGCGGTTATTGTCATGGCCTTTGATGAAACAGGTCAGGCAGATACCGCAGAACGCAAGCGTGAAATCTGTAAGCGTTCTTATGATGTTTTAGTCAATGATGTTGGCTTCCCTGCGGAAGATATTATTTTTGACCCGAACGTATTTGCCGTGGCAACAGGGATCGAAGAACATAATAACTATGGTGTGGATTTTATTGAAGCCACAGGTTGGATCAAACAAAACCTACCACATGCCATGATTTCAGGTGGTGTCTCCAACGTATCGTTCTCCTTCCGTGGTAATGAACCTGTCCGTGAAGCGATTCACTCTGTGTTCCTTTACTATGCCATTAAACAAGGCATGACTATGGGTATCGTGAATGCTGGTCAAATGGCGATTTACGACGATATTCCAAAAGAACTGAAAGATGCGGTTGAAGATGTTGTTCTGAATCAAAACCAAGGTGAATCAGGTCAAAACGCCACAGAAAAATTGCTTGAAGTGGCAGAAAAATTCCGTGGTCATAGTGGCGCGCAGCGTGAAGCTGAAAACCTTGAATGGCGCAATGAGTCGGTTGAAAAACGTCTCGAATATGCGTTAGTAAAAGGCATCACCACGTATATTGATGAAGATACAGAAGAAGCCCGTTTAAAGGCCAAACGTCCTCTTGATGTGATTGAAGGCGCATTGATGGATGGTATGAACGTGGTCGGTGATCTGTTCGGTTCGGGCAAAATGTTCCTACCACAAGTGGTTAAATCTGCGCGTGTCATGAAACAAGCTGTGGCTTGGTTGAACCCGTACATCGAAGCCGAAAAAGGCAATGCACAATCTAAAGGTCGTGTGTTGATGGCAACGGTAAAAGGCGATGTACATGATATTGGTAAAAATATCGTGGGCGTGGTCTTGGGCTGTAATGGTTATGACATCGTTGACCTCGGTGTTATGGTTCCTGCGGAAAAAATCTTGCAAACCGCGATTGATGAAAAATGTGACATCATCGGTTTGTCTGGTTTGATCACCCCATCTTTGGATGAAATGGTGTTTGTTGCGAAAGAAATGCAACGTAAAGGTTTTGACATTCCTTTATTGATTGGTGGTGCAACCACATCGAAAGCACATACAGCCGTTAAAATTGATCCGCAATATTCAAATGATGCAGTGATTTATGTGGCTGATGCTTCTCGTGCAGTGGGTGTGGCAACCACCCTACTCTCGAAAGAAATGCGCGGTAATTTTATTGCTGAGCATCGTGCTGAATATGCCAAGATTCGTGAACGTTTAGCCAATAAGCAACCAAAAGCAGCCAAACTCAGTTATGTAGAATCGATTGAAAATGGCTTTAAAGTGGACGAAAACTATGTGCCACCTATTCCAAATACGATGGGTACACATGTCCTCACCAACTACCCACTTGCAACATTGGTGGAATATTTTGACTGGACCCCATTCTTTATTTCTTGGAGTTTAGCGGGTAAATTCCCGAAAATCTTAGAAGATGAGATTGTCGGTGAAGCTGCAACGGATTTGTATAATCAAGCGCAAGCCATGCTCAAAGATGTGATCGAGAATCATCGTTTCGATGCGCGTGCTGTATTTGGTCTATACCCTGCTCAACGTACAGGTGCAGATACAGTCAGCGTGTTTGATGAAGCAGGTCAAACTGTAACGCATACTTTTGAGCACCTACGTCAGCAGTCTGACAAAGTCACGGGTAAGCCGAATTTATCTTTAGCCGACTTTATTAGCACTTCTAAAGACAATACCGATTATCTTGGTGGTTTCACGGTATCGATCTTTGGTGCGGAGGAATTGGCGAATGAATATAAAGCCAAAGGTGATGATTACTCTGCAATCTTGATTCAGTCTTTAGCGGATCGTTTTGCCGAAGCATTTGCGGAGCATTTGCATGAGCGTATCCGTAAAGAGTTCTGGGGCTATAAAGCCGATGAGACTTTGGGCAATGAAGAATTGATCAAAGAGAAGTATGTCGGTATTCGTCCTGCGCCAGGTTATCCCGCTTGCCCAGAGCATTCTGAAAAAGCGGTGTTGTTTGACTGGTTAGGTTCGGAAGCAAAGATTGGTACGAAACTGACTGAACACTTTGCGATGATGCCACCTTCTTCTGTGAGTGGTTTCTATTACTCACACCCTGAAAGTGAATACTTTAACGTGGGTAAAATTTCTCAAGATCAGCTTGAGGATTATGCAAAGCGTAAAGGTTGGTCACTGGATGTAGCGAAGCGTTGGTTAGCGCCGAATTTGGATGATTCGATTGTTTAAATTAAATAGATAATAAAAGCCCTCTTAATATATAAGAGGGCTTTTTTTGTTAATCATTAACTTAATGCTAACTGACAAGTACTCAAATTTAACATTCGATCTAGAATAAATTCTTTTAAATTTAAAGGATAATTATTACTTACACACGGCTTTGTTGCACAAACCTATCTGTAAAGGGTTTTTCAGCGATATAATTTTCAAATGAAGAAGCCTACACACAAAATCTACCGCACAACCAATTGGCCCGCATATAACCGAGCACTCATGAGTCGCGGAAATATTGCCATTTGGTTTGAATTCGCCCTGCTACGCAATGGTATGCGCCATCAAAAGGCAAAC
>NZ_MVOM01000051.1:0-27187 GCF_002018895.1 Acinetobacter sp. MF4640
TACCGACTGATGCTCGTAAATTTGCAGCTTCTAAACGATTGGTATAGCGAATAGAAAAATATTGAACACCTCTATCGGAATGATGAATCACATTCTTTGGCATGCCTCGATCGTGCAATGCTTGCTCAAGTGCATCGAGCACCATATCTGTATTCATCCGTGTAGATACTTTCCATCCAACAATTGCTCGTGAGAACACATCAATAATAAAGGCGGTATAGACCCAGCCTGAATGAGTTTGAATATAGGTAAAGTCACCCACCTGAGAAGCATTGCTTCGCAAGGGTCAGGATGATCAGCATTAAAATTACGTTTCACTAAATCATCTGCCCGTTTTTGGTCATCTCGGTTACGGGTGGTTTGTCAGCGAGATCTAAAGTTCGGTAATAGGTTGAAGCTGCGATCGGTAAAATCCTACAAATCGCATCAACACCATATCGATCTTTATTGTTATGGATAAAATCCACCATTATTTGTATGGGCGGTCGAGCTCCGCCTGGGCGAAAAAAGCGGCTGCTTTACGTAGAATTTCATTGGCACGCTTTAATTCTTTAATTTCACGTTCCATTTGCTTCATTTTTTCTTGATCAGATATCTGTTGTACTTTAATAGGATTTAGCTGATCTAAATGCTTTTGATGCCAGGCACGAAGTGTTTCAGGAGTACAACCGATCTTAGGCGCAATTGCTGTGATCGCAGCCCAAGTAGAAGGATAATCTTTTTCAGATTCAATCAATAATTGAACAGCTCTTTCTCTGATTTCAGGGGTATATTTTAATTTTGTCATCGGGATAGTCTCTCAGAATATTGACTCTCCGACAAACCCGGTACGGTTCACTTTATTATCTTAGAACTCTCTAATGATAATAAGTTTTTTAAACAGTAGAATGGCTATCTAAACGTTGAGCATAAATTTGCTGATGTCTTGGATGCTGAAGATCTATCAACCTCTGTGCCAGAAAGAAAATCTCAAACCTGAAATCATGAGAAATGTAGTAGACAAGGATAAGTTCCCTCAGCAGTTGCCACATAAGGTAGAATAGAAAAAGGTTACCGACCTTTAATGTCAAGGTGAATATGAAAACGTATTCACCAATCTGATGATGAAGGCTAGGCAGGCAATCGAGAAGTTCTACACAGATGGTAGTTTATAGCTATCCTGCCTGATAATAATTTATTGACACAACTCCCCAAGAAGAATCAGGAAAAGCTCTAGACCTTTAGGAAGAAACGGTAGAATCTGGATTCTCCAAGAATCCCCCACAACATCTCATTTCTCTGCTCATAGCTCATTTGATAGCAACTTCACTATGGATGATCAATTAAGCTATTCACATCGAATTGAGTGTCAGTGAAATGGTTTTGGTTGGTGATTTTCTCATTTCTAAACCTGAGACCATCGGACTATCATGCAAAATGGACCACATACGGTCCATAAAAATTTAGAAGCAAAGTTCATTATAGGTATAGAAAAACCCCATAAACCAAAGGTTTATGGGGTTTAATAACTAGTGGGCCCAGACAGACTTGAACTGTCGACCAACGGATTATGAGTTCATAGGTCTATTAATTAGCTATCAAAATATAACCTAAACTGATATCAAGCTTATTTTACACATTATCGTAAACAGTGTAGCAAGTTGCTACACTGTCATATAACTTCTTTTCCAAATATTTCATTCAATCGTTTTCTATTTTCTTTTACAAAATTTGGATTATTTTTCAATTTATATTTCATTTCTTTCTTAAATTCACTCATTGAACTGCCAGCTACAGCAAAATCCATTTGGAACATAATATCATTAACTATCACATTTGCTTGAGATTCAGTTAAGCACCCTTCTGTCTTAAACCACTTACTAAACTGTTTATAATTTGGGTCGTTCGCATAGATGTACCAAGACCTTACGGTCATATCGAACTTCGCACCTAATTCTTTAACAAGCGCATTATCATCAAAATTGACATCTAAATAGATTTGAGTCTTATCATTAGTATTAGATACAACAACTTCCGTGGCATGCCTATTAAGAATTTTAAATCGAACTCCGACAATAGGTCGACCTTTCTTGATGGTATCGTATTCTAATTGAAGACTAGTCCTTTCATTAATTTCTTCAATAATTTTGTCTAAAACGTATCGTCTAAAATCAACCCAACGATCGTATTTTTTCTCCCCAATATCAATTAATGCTTTGATATTCTCAAGTGAAAGTTCAACCTCATAAGAATCTTGATTAGCATACTTAAATTCATTTTTGATAAAGTATGAATACAAACTCATACTGGTGACAGAGTCCAAAGCAAATAAATCTTTCAATTGATAGGTTGTAAAATTTCCATTTGCTAAACGAGTAAAATATGGAAGTACTTCACTGGTGAAACGTATCTGCAAAGCATTTTTAGCATCATCTTCCCAACGGAGTTCACGAATAATTGGTACTACTGAGTGTACTTTTTTAACTTTACGCTTATTATCATCCACGGACTCTTCAATTACAAAATGGGCTACTCGTGATGATAATTCTTTATAAATACGATCAATAGCAACATTAATGGAATTCTTTTTATCTAATCCTAATAGTTCGCCTAAATCATCTTTATGCAAATAAATATAAGTTTGCTCTGTAATTTCACGATCTTGATTATTCTTCTCACCATAATTCGCAACAGCCATCGCATAAAGTAGAGCTTTATACTCATTAGATGATAATTCAATTGGTCTAATCAGACGGTTACTAGTGCTGACTACTCCATTATGTCGAATATTACCAATACAATAAGGTAGATGTTCTAATTCTTCTGGTTCGTTGTGATTGCTCATAAGTGGAAAGATTAAAATATTTTCTACATGTTATACACAAAAGTGGAAGAAGATGCAAACCGCTCACTATTTTCTCTTCCTTACATTAAATTAACTCAGTTTATGCCCATCAAACACCTTAAGAGTGGAAGAAGTGTCACTATTAAAGTGCAATTTTGATACTATTTAGTCTTATGGTGGAATTAATATAAAATTAAACACTTTTAAGTGACAATTCTTCCACCTTTGATAATTCATCCGTGTCGCTAAAGCAATCAATTTGAAAATAGGAATAGCCTACAGCACCACTAAAGTGGAATTAATCAACACACATTCCACTGTTAAAGTGACAAGCCTTCCACCATTCCGATATTCTTGACTATTAAACATCATGTTATCCATTAAATTTTATACAAATAGTTTATCCACAGAATAAAAAACATCTAATGACAAGTCTTCCACCTTTATTTCAATAAAAACAAACTTATCAACATCACAAGCAGTTGAATTGTTTTGTTTTAAATTAAAAAATCCACATTAAAATAAATCACAATGACAAGTCTTCCACCATAGTGACAAACCTTCCACTTATCGGTGACAGACCTTCCACTAATTAGTGACAAACCTTCCACTTATAGGTGACAGGGCTTCCACTTATCAATGACAGGCCTTCCACTTATTAGTGACACGCCTTCCACTTTAAGAATCCTATCTATTTGATTTTAAAGAAATAAAATTTGTCTAATTATAATTAACTAATTAATACTAATTAATACTAATTATAATTAGCTAGCTATATTTTTAAAAAAAGTTAAGAAATGTTTTTTCCACATCTTTTGAATTCAAAAGATAAAAATATGACAAAGGAACTGTAGCAAGTTGCTACAAATATCTTTATATTAAATGAAATCAAAGTAAATTCCTTAAGACAAATATGTCAACTAAAATCATTGCTGTAGCTAATCATAAAGGTGGTTGCGGGAAAACAACTACTGTAGTACATCTTGCTTCAGAACTTGCTGAATTAGGAAATAAGGTCTTAGTAATTGATCTGGATCCACAAGCAAATGCAAGTTTACATATAGGATTAAGACACCCTAGCGAAGTTGAAACTACATCAGCGGAATTACTCATTGGTGATATAAGTTTATTATCGGAAGCATTAGAAGAAGAAACAAAATTTAAAAATGTTTCCTTAATATATGGCTCATTAACTCTTGGTAAAACTGAAGATCAATTGAAAGATGATGCACCAAGACCAACCGAGGAACTTTCAAATAAATTGGAAATTCTAGAAGGATTATATGACTACATTCTTATTGATTGCCCTCCGAGCTTAAAATTATTAACTAGCAATGCTTTAGCCGCTTCGACACATGTTATTGTTCCAATTGAATCTGGTTCACAATACGGTCTCTATGGTGTTACTGATTTAATTAATCACTTAAGTAAAATTAGAAGAGTTAACCCTGAATTAGAACTCTTAGGTGCTTTATTAATTAAACATGATGAGCGTCAGAATGTATGTAAATTAATAAAAGATGAAGCATTTAATCAAGTTGGAGAATTATTGCATACCACAATTCCAATGAGCACTAAAGTTAATCAAGCTGCAATTTTGCAACAACCTTTATTATCTGTTGATAAAAACTCAAAAGTTCGAAAAGCTTTTGAAACTTTAGCACAAGAAATTGTTCAGCGTGTCAAATAATATAATTCTGGAAATACTATGGTAAGTAATAAAGAGATATTGGCTAAACGTCTTCAGCAAAATACTCAAAAGCATCAACATGCCCAAAAAGAGCATATTAATGATGTCAAAGAGCTAAGACGTAATGTACAAATTACAGATATTCAGGCTAGCCCTAACCAGCCTCGAAAACTCTTTAATCAACAAGATATTGAAGATTTAGCAGCATCAATTGAGGAAATTGGGCTATTACAACCAATTGCCGTTCGTAGAATAAATGATAAATATGAGTTGATTGCTGGTGAAAGACGATTGAAAGCCCACCAATTTCTCAATAAGAACACCATTGAAGTAATCATTATTGATGCATCGGATGAAGAAGTTGCTTTATTAACATTAGCTGAAAATTTAAAGCGAGAAGATCTGACAGATTATGAAATATATGTTGGATTAACTTCTTTGGATGAAAAATTAAAAAAAAATAAGCAGAAGTTAGCAAAGTCATTAGGTATGAATCGTGAGGATATGTATAAATATTTATCTTTTGAAAAATTACCTGGAGAGTTGATTGAAGATTTGGAAAAACAGCCCTCATTATTAGCACGGACCGCTGCTACAGCAGTGAAAAAGTTTCTATCAGATCATGATGAAAACCATGAAAATGCTAAAAAAGCATTATTCGAAGCATGGTCAAAATTGCTTAAAAAAGAAGTTGAACAGACAAAACTGACATCACTAGCTGAAAAAATCTTTAAGTCAAAAGAAACGAAAGAAGTAATTCAAACTTCAATTGTACATAAAATTGAATATGATGGGAAAGTTGCTGGTAATATCAAATTTGACCATAATACATTAAAGGTATCTTTAAAAATCGGCCAATTCGATGATCAAAATTTACAAGAATTAGAAGCTTTCCTAAAACGAATGTTAGAAAAATAAAGTAAAAAAAAGTGTAGCAACTTGCTACACTATTTTTTTGTAATTAGGAAAATTTATATAAGAGCCTATCCAGTATTAATTTCATTCTTTTTTAGCAATTGAAAAAATAATTTGTTAAATTTCCCCCATGAGAAAAACATATCCCAGCGACATTAGTCGAGAAGCCTTTAAAGAAATTAAACCGTTACTATTGAGCGAAAGAAAACAAACACGTCCAAGAGTCGTTGATGTCTATGAAGTATTTTGCGCATTGCTCTATATTCTAAAAAGTGGATGCAAATGGAGTATGCTTCCTCGAGACTTCCCACCTAAAAGCACTGTGCATTATTACTTCTCGATTTGGAATAAAAAGTCTTCAGAAACTGAACCTAGCATACTTGAGCAAGCTTTAAAAAAATGTAGTTGGCGAGGCCCGTATCAGCAATGGACGCAAAGAACAAACGAGCTTTATCATGATTGATTCACAAAGTGTGGTGAATTTCTAATGCCATATTCACCTTTAATTGCTCTGATTTTGGGCTTTGTTTTGACTCCAATCATGGGTTTAATTACGAAAGGAAAATATTATATTAAAGCTACAGATGATGGGGTAAAAGAATCACGTTATGATGCTACTGGGCTACCTATAGCAACAGTTTATCATTGTGTGTCATGTGATGAAGATTATGAAAGACCTGATATTATGTATTCACATAAGCACAAAGGTGTTATTTGTTCTCTATGTAAGACTTTGGAAAAATAAATGATTTTTCAGATATCTGCTTTTTAATAAGCTGAATTTCGATCAAATCATAAACCCTGATGATTTTGCATCAGGGTTTTTTAATATTTATTGGGGAAAACTCTAGAAAAAGTGCGGAAAAATCTATTCTAATCCAAAGAGTGGATACAACATCCATCTCGAATAACCCGACAGCTGCTATTTTTGTCTTAAATGTCCTGACATCATTTAAATGAGAAATCATATTTTCTTGAAGTTTTCATTTGGAGTTTCTGAGCAATATATACGCTTAAATGTGGTGTATGTAGAAAAATTGGCGCAATAATTGCTTTGAACGTTGAGGTGGTGCATTTTGTGAAAGCGATTTATATTTTGAATCAATTTGGATCAAAAGCAGTCCTAAAACAAAGTCAAGCATGGAGAAAAAATGGAAATTTATACTCAACGATTAGAAGTAGTTACAGAAAATTGTGACTTTGATGTCATTGAGCTGACTTTCGATACGCGCCAAAAGAGCCGTTTTCGTGCAACTTTAAAAAATGGGGTAGATATTGGTGCAGATTTGCCACGTACAGGCATTTTACGCAGTGGGTCATATATTTCGACGGAGAGTGGAAATATTCTTAAAGTTGAAGCGAAACCAGAAAAACTGATGAAAGTTTCGGCTCAGCAAGAATTTGATTTATTAAAAGCGGCATATCATCTCGGTAATCGTCACGTTCCCTTAATGTTGACGCCAACAGCATTATATTTCGAACCAGATCATGTACTGGCTGAAATGGTGCTGGGTTTGGGATTAAACGTTGCAGAGGTAGATCATCCTTTTGAACCTGAAAGCGGTGCCTATGCACAACATCAACATGACCATCGCTTAAGCCCAATCAAGACTTTACATCATGTCCATCACTAATCCATCTCAACTGCTCAGCTTGTTGACTTTGTCATCAACAGCATTGCCGATAGGGGCATATTGCTATTCGCAAGGCGTGGAAAGTGCCATTGATCGAGGGCTGATTCATGATGAAGCCTCCAGCATTGCTTATTTTGAAGAAGTGCTGGAAATGCTCTTGGTTCGTTTTGAGTTGCCTGTGTTGAAGCGTTTAATGCAATACAGTGATGACGAAGAAAATTTTACTTACTGGGCAAACTTTTACCGCGCCAGTCGTGAGAGTAAAGAGTTACTGGCGGAATCGAAACAGTTGGCATTTTCTATAAATGCATGGATTAGAGACGTATTAAAGCAACCCGTTAAGGTGAAAAAACAGCTTGGCTTTGTTCCTGTGTATGGAAGCCTGTGTAGCACTTTGGGGCTGAATCAAACAGAAGTACTCACGGCTTATACTTTTACCGTTTTAGAAAATCAGGTCTTGGCGGCAGTCAAAACCGTTCCACTTGGGCAGATGAGTGGTCAGCGTATTTTGTGGCATTTACATGCGCTCATACCTGTAGCAATTACGCGTGCACTGGCGTTACAAGACACTGAAATCAGTAGTGCCTTACCGCAATATGCCATGCTAAGTATGCACCACGAGACCCAATATTCAAGACTATTCAGATCATAATTTTAAGAGGATAAAACATGTCACAACGTAGCCCATTGCGTGTAGGAATTGGTGGACCAGTCGGGTCAGGTAAAACGGCACTTACCTTGAATTTATGTCAGGCCTTACGTGAAAAATATAATATGGCGGTCGTCACCAATGACATTTATACCAAAGAAGATTCAAACTTTTTAACCCGCAATCAAGCCATGTCTCCAGAGCGTATTGTCGGGGTAGAAACGGGTGGTTGCCCGCATACCGCCATTCGTGAAGATGCGTCTATTAACCTCGCGGCAATTGATGATTTATGTGAAAAGTTTGATGGACTTGAGCTGATTATTATTGAAAGTGGTGGGGATAATTTGGCGGCGACGTTTAGTCCTGAGCTTTCAGATCTAACCTTGTATGTGATTGATGTGGCAGGGGGAGAAAAGATTCCACGTAAAGGTGGTCCGGGCATTACCAAATCTGATTTGTTGATTATCAATAAAACAGACTTGGCACCTATGGTCGGAGCAAATTTAAGTGTAATGGACCAAGATGCTAAACGCATGCGTGGGGATAAGCCGTTCTTGTTTAGCAATATGAAAACCAAAGAAGGTCTGGAAATTATTATTTCGTTCATTGAAAAACAAGGTCTATTCCAAGCGTAATTCGGGGAAACACAATGACTTATTTAAAAAGAACTTTAGCCACTTTCGCCGCAGCTTTTCCAATTTGGGCAATGGCACATCCTGGTCATGAACAACAGAATAGTTTTTTAACGGGCTTTATTCATCCCTTTACTGGAATTGATCACCTCACGATGGCGATCGCTTTTGGTGTGCTGCTGTGGTCAGCGGCTAATCGTTGGAAAGTAGGTGGATTGTTGGGTTTAGTTATTGCCATGATTGCAGGTTTTAGCCTTGGGCAATTGCATATGGTTTCTGCGAATATTGCTGAATACGGCATTGTTTTCTCCTTATCTGTTCTTGCCATTGCCCTATGGACCAAAGCCAATCGACTGTTTGCAGTTGCGACCATGGTTTTAGCAAGTTTTCATGGCATGGCGCATGGTGCCGAATTGAGTCATTCAGGTCATGTGATCGGTTTAGTCTTCGGCATGGTTGTTGCAATGTCTTGCATCTACGCAGGTGGATTGGGTTTGGGCGCTTTGGTACAAAAATATGTGCCACATGGTAAGAAAATTGTCGGTGGAATTGCTGCAGTTGTTGCATTGATTGGTTTGGCTTAATGATATTCAGGTCATTTTGATGAACAAGTTTCAACACACCAGATTATTGGTATTCATCACGCAGAGGAAGCATGCAGGATTTAACCGTCAGTCGAACGCATGATGCCCAATTATGGTTTGCCAAGTTGGAACTCGGCTTTCAGGCTCAAAAAGAGCCTAAATGCACGGTGTTACATCACCGCAAACATTATGGTCCAGTGCGGGTACAAAAAATGCTTTGGCCTGAAAAAACAGGGGTTTGCCATGCCATTATTGTGCATCCCCCTGCGGGCATTGCGGGTGGGGATCACCTGACTTTTGATATGTCTGTCGGCCCGCAGGCACATGCCTTAGTGACCACCCCTGGCGCAGGTAAATGGTACAAAACCAATGGTAAAAAGGCCTATCAGCATATCAATATAAGTTTAAATGCTAATGCTATTTTTGAATGGTTGCCGCAAGAAACCATGCTGTTTAATGGTGCGAATGCGCATTCAGAAACCATCATCCATTTGGATCAGGCAGCCAGTTTTATTGGTTGGGACATGTTGGTGATTGGTCGCCAAGCACGTGAAGAGCAATTTAGTGATGGTGCCTATATCAACATGTTCAAACTGTTTCGTAATCAGACTTTGTTGGTTGCCGATACCTTAAGTTTTAAGGGAAATGACCGTTGGTTAAGTTCATGCCTAGGCATGCATGGTCAATCTGTGATGGGAAGTTTCTGGGCCGTGCCTCCCGTGCAATATCGTGCCAGTCTAGATTTAGAAGAGCATCTGGATTTAATCCGTGAACTGATGATGCGTATGGATGTACCCGTCACCTTAACGGTTTTGGATGATGTAGTTTGTGCACGCTATTTGGGGAATGATGTTCGGCAATGTCATGATGCTTTTGCTGCTATCAGAGCTAGATTAAGACGCTATTGGTACGATCTGGATGAAGAATTTCCTCGTATTTGGAGAACATAAAGTCATTTTAGCCTGTAATTTCAAGACCAAATGACACAACGAATTTTGGTCATGTATAGCTCATGAGCGAAGCATCTCCACGTTTAAATAGGTAAAAGATATGGAATTAAATCCAACAGAAAAAGACAAACTTTTAATTTTTACCGCGGGCTTGGTTGCAGAGCGCCGTAAAGCACGTGGTTTAAAGCTGAATTATCCTGAAGCGATTGCGTATATTTCTGCTGCCTTGCTTGAAGGTGCACGCGATGGCATGAGCGTAAGCGAGTTGATGCACTACGGCACGACTTTACTGAGCCGCAATGATGTGATGGATGGCATTGCAGAAATGATTGTTGAAGTCCAAGTTGAAGCAACCTTTCCAGATGGCTCAAAACTGGTGACTGTACATCAACCGATTATGTAAAGAACAATAAGGAATAAAGATGATTCCAGGTGAAGTAATTACGCCAGATCGCGATATTGAGTTAAATGTTGGACGTGAAACCCTAAAAATAACGGTTGCGAATACTGGGGATCGACCGATTCAAATTGGTTCACATTTTCACTTTTATGAAGCCAATGATGCTTTGCAATTTGAGCGCGAGCGTGCCAAAGGCTACCGTTTGAATATTGCAGCAGGCACCGCAGTACGTTTTGAGCCAGGTCAGAGCCGAGATGTCGAGTTGGTGGCACTAGCTGGAAAGCGTGAAGTGTACGGCTTTGCGGGTCGAGTGATGGGGAAACTTGACTAAGTCGGGCCATCAAAATCTTTTAAGAATTTAGAGTAATCTATGATGAAAATGTCACGTCGTGCATATGCGGAAATGTTCGGACCAACAGTAGGAGATCGTGTTCGCTTGGCGGACACGGAACTGTTTATTGAAGTCGAACAAGACCTGACCACTTATGGTGAAGAAGTTAAATTCGGTGGTGGTAAAGTCATTCGAGATGGCATGGGACAGTCCCAATTGTTGGCAGATGATGTTGCTGATACCGTTATTACCAATGCACTTATTGTCGATTGGTGGGGCATTGTGAAAGCTGATGTCGGTATAAAGAATGGTCGTATCTGGAAAATTGGCAAGGCAGGGAATCCAGATATACAACCCAATATTACCATTCCGTTGGGAGCTGCCACGGAAGTGATTGCAGGGGAAGGTCAAATTCTCACTGCAGGTGGCATCGATACGCATATTCACTGGATTTGCCCGCAGCAAGTGGAAACTGCACTCATGTCAGGTACAACCACCATGATTGGTGGTGGAACAGGTCCAGCAGCGGGAACATCCGCCACCACGGTAACACCGGGACCATGGCATATTGCGACCATGTTGCAAGCCATCGATGATTTACCCATGAATATTGGGCTATTGGGCAAAGGAAATTTGAGTTTACCGGATCCTGTCCGCGAGCAGATTGAAGCGGGTGTGGTGGGTTTGAAATTGCACGAAGACTGGGGTTCCACACCCGCTGCCATCGATAACTGTTTAACGGTTGCCGATGAATACGATGTTCAGGTTGCCATTCATACCGATACTTTAAATGAAAGTGGCTTCTTGGAAGAAACGCTGGCGGCATTTAAACAGCGTACCATTCACACCTATCATACCGAAGGTGCAGGTGGTGGGCATGCCCCTGATATTTTAAAAGCCATTGGTCAAGCCAATGTGTTGCCATCTTCAACCAATCCCACCCGTCCTTATACCGTCAATACCATTGATGAGCATTTGGACATGCTTATGGTGTGTCATCATTTAGATCCTGCAATTTCAGAAGATGTTGCGTTTGCCGAAAGCCGAATTCGCCGTGAAACCATTGCCGCGGAAGATATTTTGCAAGATTTGGGCGCAATTTCCATGATGTCGTCCGATTCACAGGCAATGGGACGTGTGGGAGAAGTGATTATTCGTACATGGCAAACGGCACATAAAATGAAAGTGCAGCGCGGACCACTAGAAGGTGATACGCCACATACCGATAATCAACGGGTTAAACGTTATATTGCGAAATATACAATTAATCCAGCGATTACCCATGGTTTAAGTCATGAAGTCGGCTCGGTCGAAGAAGGCAAGCTGGCAGACTTGGTGCTGTGGAAACCTGCATTTTTTGGTGTTAAACCTGCCATGATTATTAAAGGCGGTATGATTGCAGCAGCGCCAATGGGTGACATCAATGCGTCCATTCCAACACCACAGCCTGTGCATTACCGTCCCATGTTTGGCGCAAATGCGCGCGGTGCACATAACACCTGTATTACCTTCTTGTCTCAGGCAGGAATTAACAATGGCGTAGCGGAAAAATTAGGTCTGAAGAAAATCATTTCTGCATGTAAAAACACGCGTAATATTTCCAAAGCTGACATGAAGCACAACACCTATATACCAGTGATGGAAGTTGATCCAGAAATTTACGAAGTACGGGCAGATGGCGTGCATTTAACTTGTGAGCCAGCAGAGGTATTACCAATGGCTCAGCGTTATTTTTTATTTTAAAGATTATCTTTTTAAGACCTAAAATATTCAGTCTGCGGATTATGTTTGGTGTGATGCAGACTTTAATGATTGATATTGTAAGAGTATTGTAGCTCTGATGATATTGCATGTGCAAAGCGGAAACATGTAAGGAGGTGCTTAGATAACATTATGGAACAAAGTCATTGAGAATTAAGTTCAAGTCTACTTTAAAAATAATTTATCGGCTGAAATTATTAATTATGTAAAATCATCTTATTTGGTACGTAATTTGCTTAACTAGAAAATTAGCTCTTAAAGAGATTTCTTTAATGAAGACTTCATTTCAAGCAAAGCGTATTGGTTTTTTACTTCTTGATGGATTTTCAATGATAGCATTTTCAAATGCTGTTGAGGTCTTTCGAATGGCAAATTATGTTGAAAAAAGTCATTTATACCAATGGAATGTGACAGGTTTAGATGGGCATCATACTTGTGCTAGTAATGGTTTGCAGGTGCAGCATACTTGCAAAATGCAGCATCTTTTTGAAATGGATATTGTGTTTATTTGCGGTGGTTTTCAGCTTTTTAAGTTGAATAACCCATTACATAAAATTTTTTTGAAGCGTTTAGATCAGGCGAATATTGCTTTAGGTGGGATTTGTACTGGTGCATATGTGTTGGCAAGTGCAGATCTATTGAATGGTTATCAAGCGAGTTTACATTGGGAAAACTCTTTAGCTGCACAAGAAGAATTTCCGCAAGTTAATTTTAATCCACATATTTTTAGTTTGGATCGGAACCGATTTACCTGCTCGGGGGGGCTTGCATCTATAGATATGTGTTCGCAACTCGTGGAGCAACATTACAATGCCAATTTAGCCAAGAGAATTTGTGAACAATTTATTGTACATCACTTGCGTGAAAATACGGATATTCAACACCAACCCATCTCGAAGCAGGGTAAAGATATTCATCCTCTTGTCAAAGAGGCAATTCGTTTAATGGAAAATAATATTAATGAACCATTAAATATTTTAGAAATTTGTCATTTGATTCATAGTCAAACACGAACGTTAGAACGCTCATTTCAAATGCATTTCGACTGTTCTCCCAAAGAATATTATTTAAATATACGCTTAACACATGCACAAAATTTATTGAAACAATCTTCTATGAGCGTCTCTAATGTAGCATTAGCCTGCGGTTTTGCTAATGCGTCTAGTTTTAATAAAGCCTATAAAAACCAATTTAATTATTCTCCGAAAAATGAACGTGGCATTTTGGAATTAGCTTATTAATTTGTCGAATTTTGACAATTTTTTAGCGATTTTGGAAAAAAACAACGTTTCAAAAATACCTATGCTTGATTCATACAGACACACAACATGAAAGGTATTAGTGATGAATATTCAAGCAAATATGGTGAAAGATACGTTACCTGCACTTTTAACGATTGAAAATGGTAAAAAAGTGCAGTCAACTTTCTCAAAACAAGAATATGAAAACCGTCATAGAAAATTACGTCAAATGATGGCGGATCAACAAGTTGATTCAGTTTTATTCAGCTCTATGCATAACATCAACTATTACGTTGATTTCCTGTATTGCTCATTTGGTCGCTTTTTTGGTGTAGTAGTTACAGATCAAAAAGTGGTGAGTATTTCTGCCAATATTGATGGTGGTCAACCTTGGCGTCGTACAGTAGGTGACTACAATGTGGTCTATACCGATTGGCAGCGTGATAACTATTTCCGTGCTGTTGCACAAGAAATTCCCAACAAAGGTCGTGTAGGGGTTGAGTTTGACCATCTGCCGATTGAGCGATTAAACAAGCTGAAAGCATTCTTGCCAAATGTTGAGTTTGTCGATATTAGTGCCACTTGTATGAAGCTGCGTATGGTGAAATCTATCGAAGAAATTGCGCACATTAAACAAGGCGCAGCCGTATGTGATATTGGCGGTTTTGCATTAACTGCGGCTATCAAAGAAGGTGTGCACGAGCACGAAGTCGCGTTGGCATCGACACAAGCGATGGTGCGTGAAATTGCTAAACGTTTTCCGCATTCAGAATTAATGGATACTTGGACTTGGTTCCAATCGGGCATTAATACTGATGGTGCACACAATCCTGTGACTACTCGTCAAGTGCAAAAAGGCGATATTTTAAGTCTGAACTGCTTCTCAATGATCGCGGGTTATTACACTGCACTTGAACGGACTCAGTTCTTTGACCACTGTGATGATGCTTCATTAAAAATTTGGCAAGCGAATGTCAAAGTGCATGAGGCAGGTTTGAAACTGATTCAACCTGGTGCACGGTGCTGCGATATTGCTAACGAATTAAATGAAATTTACCGTGAAGAAGGTTTGCTTCAATACCGTACTTTTGGTTATGGACATTCATTCGGCGTACTTTCCCACTACTATGGTCGTGAAGCTGGTTTAGAACTTCGTGAAGATATTGATACCGTGATTGAACCTGGAATGGTGATTTCAATGGAACCTATGCTTATGTTGCCACAAGGTATGGCAGGTGCGGGCGGTTATCGTGAACACGACATTTTGGTGGTGACTGAATCAGGCACTGAAAATATCACTAAATTCCCTTATGGCCCTGAGCACAACATTATCAAGGCATAAGTCACAAGGCATCCCAAATCGGGATGCCTTTTTTGGTGGAGAAAATAATATGAATGAAAAAGCTAAATCTGATCAAAACACTTTAAAACGCGTTGCTACTGCAAGTTTTATTGGTAACTTTGTTGAATGGTTTGATTATGCTGCTTATGGTTTTTTAGCCACTGTGATTGCTTTGGTTTTCTTTCCAAGTAGTGATCCTGTAGTTGCATTAATGTCAACCTACGCCATCTTTGCTTTGTCCTTTATTGTCCGGCCTTTTGGTGGAATTTTCTGGGGATATGTTGGTGATAAATATGGGCGAAAACATGCACTGTCTTGGTCAATTATGATTATGACATTGGCAACTATGTGTATTGCGCTCTTACCAAATTATGCTTCTATTGGAATATTTGCACCACTTTTATTGCTTTTCTTTCGGATGATTCAAGGCTTTTCCGCTTCAGGTGAGTATGCTGGTGCATCTAACTTTTTAGCTGAATACGCACCTAAAAATAAAAAGGGCTTATATACCAGCTTAGTGCCAGCCAGTACAGCCGCAGGTTTATTGTTGGGTTCATTGATGTCAGCTGCCATGTTTGCATGGATGTCAGAATCATTCTTATATGAATACGGCTGGAGAATACCATTCTTATTGGCTGCGCCACTGGGTTTAATTGGTCGTTTCATTCGTCTAAAACTTGAAGATACCCCCGAATTTCTGGCACATCAAAAAACGAGCCATAAAGAAACTTTCCCGATTAAAGCATTATTTACAGAATACCGTCAGCCATTATTTAAAGCGTTTGCAATCGCATCTTTAAATGCGACTGCGTTCTACTTAATTTTTAGCTATATGCCAAATTATTTGTCGACTGAATTAGGGGTAAATAAAACCGAATCTTTTATTTCAGGGGCTATTTCTTTAGCATTTTACATCGGCATTGTATTTATGATGGGTAAATATTCTGACCGTATGGGCCGCAATAAAATGTTAGCTATGGCATGTATAGGCTTTATAATTTTAACTTTCCCACTGTTCTATTTCTTATCTGATACATCATTTATTGGCATGATTATCATTCAATTGGTTTTCTGTAGCCTACTTGCGATGAATGATGGCAGTTTGCCTGCATACCTCACTGAGCTTTTCCCTGTGCATGTGCGTTATACCGGTTTTGCATTTAGTTTTAATACAGCGAATGCACTACTGGGCGGTACGATTCCACTACTTGCAACATGGTTGATTCATAGTACAGGCAGTACTTTAGCACCAGCCTTTATTTTAATTGTGATTGCCTTATTTAGCATGAGCGTATTGGTTCAGAGCAATAAAGCGAAACTTGTCACGGTCTAATCCTCTTGGATGAGACCTTTGTAAATTTGTTATAGGGAACAAAAATATGAATACACAATCACAATGGTTTGGTGCTTTATTGGTTATTATGGGGGCAGTTGGTTGGGGGACTTTAGGCATTGCCAGTACCCAATTGGCAAATGCAGGCTTGAGTAATAGTTCAGTAACAGGATTGCGGATTGTCGGTACATTTATTTGTTTATTGGCCTTTTTACCTTTTCTTAATAAGGTTTTACGAACACTGCAATTTCAGGATATTCCTAAATTGGTCATTCAATCATTACTCGGTATGCTTGGAATGACTTTCTGTTATTTTAATGCGGTACAACATGTAGGACCAGCCATAGCAGTAGCATTGCTTTATACTGCTCCTATTTGGAGTGTGGTACTTTCTTTTATTTTTTTGAAAGAGCGAATAACGTTAAAGTCAATGATGCTCACTCTTGTGGCTGTGAGTGGTGTTGCATGTATGATGCTTGGTGATAATCAGCTCAATATGACGGGGGTTCTATTTGGTTTAGCCTCAGGCATTTGTTATGCTGCTTATGGGGTGATTGGTAAAGATATTATTGACCACTATAGCCCGACTTTTTTATTGTTCAGTTCAATGATGGTTAGTGCGCTTGCGATTTTTCCCTTTATTCACTTCCAAGAAATTGAAAGTCTGGTCTCGAATATAGACTTCAATATTGTGATTGCCTGTATCTTATTAATTGTGTTTGGGACGTTATTACCTTTTGCTTTATATACCTATGGATTGAAGTATTTAAAGGCATCACAAGCTTCTATTTATACTATTTTTGAACCATTAACAGCAGTCATTCTTGCCAGCCTGTTCGCCAATGTACAGCTTTCCAATGCGCAGATATTTGGAGTAATTTTGATTATTAGCGTGTCATTGCTCAATGTGATTTTAGGTAAAGCCGATCTCAATCCCGAAAAAGTTTATTCCACTCATTAATTTTTTACATATATCAATTTCAAATTTATTTTGGTGCAGGATAACACATGGCTAAAAATCTTTCATGTACTCAGTGTAGCCATTATTGGATTATTGCATATAAAAGCTGTTTTTGTGGAAGTTGAATATTCAGTTTCAGGGGGCAACTGATAACACTAAATATAAAAAAAATGGAAGAATAATTCACTAAGTTATTGTTTTTAATTTGATGCTTGTTTTATATGGGGATAATAATAACTTCTGATTACTAGTTTTTACCTTAAATATACCGATTGAAAGATTCATTTAAATGCTATGAATACATGAGTTTTATAGTTTGGCTAGGTCAGCATGAGTACTTTTCGCAAGATTTAAGATCGACCATGAACGTGATTAGTTATAGGGGATTGATGAAATAGTTTTTATGAATTTCTGGCTTTCTGGGCTGATTTTATCAAATTCATGTCTATGCAAAATTGCGACATATTTCTCGTGCTGGTAGTTATCCAGAGTTTGGTCTGCATCTATCCATAGTGCAGCCCTTTTTTTTGGTGACAGTTTTTTCTTAGTGATTTTCGATCTGGATGTAGTGATTTCACGTTTGCATAACATATCTTGGCGGTGATCCATCTACTATTCGTGATTATAAAGCGAGCTAATTCACAGGTTCTACAGATTATGTAGCGACTAACTATAAGTTGATGGTTGGCGCTTAGTTTATATTTACGCTTAGGTTTCAGTTAAAAAATCAATATTTTGTTGAATTCGTGATTGAATCATCTCTAGGGTGGATTCTCGAATTTGATGGGGATACAGGCGCTGCGCAATTTGACTAAATTGAAGTGCAATTTCACGCATGGCCAAGATGATCTCATCGACTTCTAGAGTAGTCAGATTCGCTTCTGAAGTACCGAGTTTATGTATGTCATTTCGGGAAATATTGAGCGCTTCTCCCATAATGTCTATTTGATGATAACCACCTGGACCTTCACAGAAGGTCACATCATAGGCTGGAGCCAATTTCCATTGACCATTTTTTGCCATGAGAAAAGAAAAGTTCTTGGTATGGTCATGTCGATTATTGAAAAGTACATTAAACAAAGCGCATTTAAAAGCATACAGCCTTTCTCACACATTTTGCGTACACATCAAGGTTGTCCGAAGAAAATTGCGATAGTCTAGGCTACCTGGAACTTTATAGTCTGCTCCGGTATATGCAGCCAAACTCTGCATTCGAATCCGCATGCCATTTTGACGGTCGAATCGTTTAGAAGCAAAAGCCATTAAACCATTGGGCAAATTAAAAAAATGGGTGTCTGGAGTCTCGATTGCACAAAGTCGCAAACATTCTGCATAGACGGCTTCAATGGCGCAGAATTCAGGATGCTCTTGCTGAGCAGGAAACTTAATCAGCCAGGCTTCATTTTGATCAGAAGCTTGCGACGAAAACTCAAAATTGACAGGATCTCGGTTAACGCGTGCAGCAAAGCCGAAGAGAAAAGATGATTTAGGCCAACGGGTTGCTCCCCAGCCAGGCAAGGCAGTTGCAGCCAGGTTAATTGTTGCTGTGGTGAAAGATGCTCAAGGTAAAACAGTCGCGAGATGGTCGCTGATCAGCAATGTTTCTTCAGAGATTGATGCGGTAGAACTAACCACCTGGTATTCTGGTGCTGGACAATTGAGTGCTATTTCAAGCTTCTGAAGTAGGTAGGCCATGACGTTGAATCATGGCTTCAGACCACACCTACAGCGATTTTAAGGCGGCTCCTGATCAGCAGTATGGCGTGTGTACTGACTTGGCGAATACAGCGTTCTGAAGATGAACAAAATCAGAAAATTCGTATATTTCTGACCCGTCTTTCAGGCCGACAGCAGAAGAGAGGTAAGTTGGAAGGTGCACCTGCAATATTGGCAGGACTTTCGATTTTACTGAACACTCTTCAACTGCTCTCAGAATATTCAATAGATGAACTGAATGAAATCGCAACAATTGCATTAGGTACCTCAAGATGTGTAGATACCTATGGTTCAAAGGAGAGGGCACCCATTGCATGGGTGCTAATATAAGTTAGACGTTCCAAAGGGCCGATTCGTGCCGGATGCAGTCCAATTTTTCGAAAATATCGATCCATCAACAACATGCCCTAACCATCTGGTAAAGCGTCATAGACTGGACCTGGGAGTCCCATTTGATGAGTAGGAAACCCTGTCTGAATGGTAGACCTTTTAAAGGGAGTAAGTAAGAAGAGAGCTCAACACCTCGCTGTATTGCTTCTGGGCTATATTCAAAAGCAATGTTGGGTCTACCAGTTGTGGCAGTTGAACTAATCAGCGTTCCCCCCAGCCAAGTTTCACCACAACCGTTGTAATAACACTAAATCTAAAAAAATTGGAAGAATAATTTATTAAATTCTTGTTTTTATGTGGCTGTTAGTGGTGTTATGAATAATAATAAATTTTTTCTTAAGAATTTTACCTAAAAAAATTGATCAGATAATATTCTTTAAATGTCATGTATACATAACTTTGACAGTTTGAAGGGATCGGTATGTGCATTTTTCACAAGGTTAAAGATCGACCATAAATGTGATAAACGGCAGAGGATCATTGAAAAATGAATATATTTAAACACTACATGTATGCACGGAAAAAAGTATCGCTGCGGTTCTGCTGACAGGCTGTATTGAGCATTGAATGCAAATGATGTAGTAATTGTCTACATGCTATATGACTAGCATGATGAAGAATGAAATGTAGTTGCCAATATCTAACTTGGGTTGAAAAGCATAGCGTTGTTATTCGGAGAAGTGAGGTGAGCCATCCTTCTCTTATACTTAAAATGATACTTACTTAACTGATCTCAACTCATGGGCTGGTTCCAATTAGATGGATAATAACTTCCATCCCCTATTTTTCTTACCACATTTCTTGCATTTAATCCCTTCTTTGGGGATTTGATTCAGCATCACTGTTGTCGATTGAATCAAATCAATGACATAGTTTGTTGGTTCAGGAAAAGCAGAAGAGGCTGCTTTATTGCAAAAGAGAACATTTGGATCAAATGGATTGGATTACACAAAAGCCATGATACAGCCACAGAGCAATTCACCTGCATGTAATCTGTAACATCCATTCCGCTCATCAGACGAAGATTAATCTGAAATTTAAGCACTAAACGCCATAAATCTATGTATGGGCAGACTTTTTTGAGACATATGTTGATAAACATTCGGCAACTTACATTGCTTAAAAGTCTATCTAAGTTAACGATCTATTCAATTCTAGATAAGTAATCTGAATATTACGATCCTATAACAGAAAACTAAAAAAAATTGGAAGAATTCTTAAAATTTAGACCGACCTAGATAAGTAAACCGTATGTATTTGTTGAGAATTGTAATTGTGAGAAAATTTAGTTGATAGATTAAATATATTTTCATATAAAAAGATATGCTCATTTTTTATATCGATAAAAATGTTAAAATTTGACTATTTAGTAAAAAATATTGAGATTTTTATAGGGCAATTTATCATGCCCTTTTGCTTTGACCGACCAGATGTTCTGCTTGAGATAGTAAAAATTAACTCAGAACTACTAAAAATCAAAAAGATTAAACAGAGTCAGAAAGTAGTAGTACAGGCAAAGTTCAAAGTAATCTACGTCAAAATTTGGCAAAAAATCTTGCTATTGATGCAAAGGGAGCCAGGATTACGTGTGCATTCTAATTATGTTGCAATCTTACAGCTGATACATAATCTTGATGATTTTATCGAAAAATCACAGCAACACTTGTGCTTTGACAGAAAAGCTCAGAAAGAGCTAGATGCTAAATTTTTTGCTAGATTTTTTAAGCTAACAAAAAGTTCAATCAAAGATCAACTTTTACCAAATTGTTCAGATCGTAATGAATTTAACCAATGCAATTTGATAAAAAATTAAGCGAAAGCGAATATGCCAAAGATTGAAACAGAAGAGCAATTCTTAGAATTAGCAGAAAAATTTAAACAAGATTATTGTCTATTACATGATGATGTTGTGAATAAACAATTTGTCGATCTATCAGATGATTTACGTGAAAAAGCCCACGCTCTATATAAAGAAGCGCAACAGATATATGGCTATATATCTAGCTCTAGACAATTAGGTAAATATTATTTTCTAGCTTCTTTAAGTTATTTTGCATGTCCAGATACTAGTAATACACAAGAGCTGTCATCGCAACGTTATTTGATTCTGCAAGCGAGTTTTTTAACATATCGGCAGTATCAAGAATTTGCAAAAATTGATAAAGCTGAGAATAAGCAAAAACATGTTTGTGACCTATTACGCTATGTCTCACGATATGTGCTGGATTCTAATAATGCTGAATTATTTCATGAATGTAGTAAGCTGCTAAATTGTTATGTCACGTACGAACGTAATTTGAAAAAAGAGGATCGTAATCAACTTTTTAATATTAAAGATTTCAAACAAGTACAAGTCATAGAGTATTTATCGGCTCTATTAATAATTTTTAAAAGACTAGATGATCGTCGTGTTGTTCATCGTCAGCGTAAGTCAAAAAAAAGCAAAGTTTTGAAATGGCCAACTAAAAATGAACTCAAAAAATTTCGTGAAATAAAATCAGGTAAGCATGAAGATATCGGACATAACGCAAAGATCAGTTTTTATGATGCCTCTCTTCACAAAGATGAAGATGGTGAAATTGAGTTATTGGACACTGAAATAGAATTATACTCTGAAGATGAAAAAACTAAAAATTTTAATCATTTAATTAGTGATTATGCTGCGTATTACACGCGGCATCGCCAACGCCGTCATGCGCCATTTATTACAAATCCACATTATTTGGCGCCAGATATACTGAAGCAAATTGTTTATGTGCTAAGAGATGAATTATCAGGACGACCGAGGAATGCGGCGATCGCTGCTGCCTGTTTACTGTCTTTATTGACGGGATTATCACCCGTTGCACTGATGGATTTTAATGACCTTATTCAGGAGGGTACGTTGATTCAAAATGGTTCAAGTAGACGTCGCGAATATTTACTCAAATTAAATCTTAATATTACAGAGCAGAAGATTAAGAGCTTAAATGATGAGCGATGGAATGAAATGATGACACATCAACTACATTTACCTTCTGCTTGGTTTGACTATATAGAACAAGCATCGAATCCACTAATTTCTTCAACACACATTAATACCAGACTTAAGAATTGGCTTGATAATCGGTTTGTAGGTTCGATTACTGTTGAAAAACTGCAGGCTCAATTATATTTTCATATATATTATGAAACATATAATGAATATCTAGCTCATGTAATTGCTGGGCGGGATAGTCAGCATCACATGCCTGGTATCTATTATGGAGGGCTACCGAAAGCTCAACTCAGCAGCACATATCTAGCCTTTGTAGAAACAGCACTTACACCACATTCCTCGCAATTTACTGAAGAACTCAAAATATTGCGACAACAATTCAAAGTGCAATCTGCATTATCTATAGGAAGGATAGGGAGCCAACTGGCACTTGAACCCAGTTTTGTGAAAGAGCAATTTGCTTTTTTACATAAACATTGCCAAGAAAATATTCAAAAAGATCAACATATCATTAATCAATTGAATGCATACGCGTGTTGGATGTGGCATGTTAGCTTGTTGAGTTTGGCAAGTCGGCCTAAAAAAAATCTGTTGGGGAATTTGGATGATTATTGTGTTGAGCTTAAGCTTTTATATGTAAACGATAAAAGAAATAGTAAAGCAAGAAAAGATGGTCGTTTTATCCCATTATCTGATTTTTTCATAAAAACACTGCAAAATTACACAGTCTTTTTAGAACAAATTATTGAAGCGTACGGTTCGTTTTTTAGACAAGTCTTTGCAAAGAAAATTACTGTAAATGATCTTTTTGGCAACGTCATTGGTAGTAAAGATATCTTGCCGATAACTGTCAAAGAGTGGCAGAGCAGAAAAATTAAGTTAATCCCTTTATCTCGAAATTGGGTAAATTTATATATGGAAGGAATCTTTCCAAAGAATATGTATTCGAATTGGTTACGTCATTTTGATATGAATTTTTTGATGTATACAGAAGAAAAAAAAGAAGAAAAAAAAGAAGAAAAAAAAGAAGAAAAAACTGCTTTAGCATTCCATTTAATACAGGCCCTTTATGGTCATGACCAACGTGACCGAGAGGCTTTTCATCCGCATTCTTCACTTATTCCGAATGTCTATGTACAGCAAGCCCGCCAGCAATTGCAAGATAATGTCAAATTTTTATCGATTAAACACTTAGAGCGAAAATAGTTGTATGCAAAAAATCAAAGAACTAATAAAACCGCAACTAGATGATCTATTTGTTGATATTCATAGATTGGTGAAAAAGTCGCTAGATAGACAGCCTTCTTCACCTGAAGTATTGACGAAAGACATGCAGCAAAAACTTGATCAGCAGATCGCTGAAAAATGGCATGACATTAAAGATAGTGTTGATTGTTTGAGTCAAAAGTTGAGCCGAGACGAACAATCAAAACTGATGCAATTTACTGAAGATGAATTTAATAAAAGAAGGAGGCAATTCAACCAGAATGTAGATAAAAAATCATACAGAATTAAGCTAAATCCACATACGAAACGGATAGTACTGCCTAGAAAAATTGAGAGTACAGAGTCACGATTAGAACAGGGGCATCTACATATTTTGGTAGTCAAGGAATTAAGGCAGTATTGGCAAGATTCATTTGAATATTGGGATGAACCGAAGTACTTATGGGGAAATTTATGCTTAAGTTTTATATATATTTCAGGCTGTGCAGATGAACAGCATTTGATTACTATTCAGAAACAATTGCAGGATGCCATTGAGCTTGGTAAAAATTTGAATTGTTTTCGGTTATACCATTCTGATTATCAAAAGATTACTAATCCATTGTTACTACATTATCGTGTTGAAAACTCTCAATATGGCAACGATGTAGAAAAGGGAAAGTTGTACCAATGGAAACATGTTTTTTTTAACCCATATGCGCAGTTCATTTTACAATATTTAAAAAAGTTGAAAGCCACTCAGAAAGAATTTCGTCTGCAACATTCAGTTGAAGATTGTATTTTAGAAAGCTTGAGTAAGATAGGCAGGAAAAAAAGTCTTGGGGATCTGCAATATCAAATTAAACGCCGTGGATTTCGTGCATTTAATGATGTGCAAATGGTACTCGAATTTAATCCAAACCTTAGCCTAGATATATTTTTGAGTAATGTGCTTCAGCAAGAGATTAATACTGTCGCTTTAAGGCCATCCGAATTTAGATTGCTGTGGAATAATGATTACAATCAAGTCACAGAACAAGAGAATCGCCCTATTCATTTTGAACAAGAGCAGTTACATCCGGAAGTTCCGACTGCACAAAGCAAATTACAAAAGATTCCGTATGAGTTAATGTTGTTTGATCAAAAGAAACGTAAAGGTCAAAAAGTTGAGCGTTTAGATAAAAAGAGGAATAAAGAAGAACGCACGCTACGTTTTTGGCAAGAAACCAGAAGGGTGTTAGAGGAGAAGATAGTTGATGCTAATACGGAGGAAAAGTCTTTAATTGATGCTCAACTACGCTTAATTGAATGGTTAATGCATTTAAAAAAACGAGGGCTTCAATTATCAACTATTGAAAGCTACTTAGGATCGTTTGGTAAAGAATTTATATTTGAGATTTGGCTCAATAAATTAGATTTAAAGCAACAATCCATTGATGATTATGAAGATTTATATCGACAGTTGTTGAAATATAGCAGTGAACGAGATGCACAAGCAACTCAACGTGAAGCTGTTAAAGGAAAAACCTCTCGTAAGATGCACCAAACAGCAGAATACCGTTTTGGTCGCCTAAAAGATTTTCATCAATTTTGTATAGAGAATTTTGATGCACCAGAGGTATTGGTGTTACAGAATTCAAGTTTTAAGCATTTACAAATTTGCAATGCACGCCTAGTAAGCCCTTTGTTATTTGGCAAGCTATTGGAAAAACTAGAACATTTAAGTCAAGAGCCAACGGCATCAGAGTGGGTCGATCATCTGAGTTGTTTAAAGCTGATGTATTTACTGAGTTATAGAACTGGACTCCGATTAAATGAAGTTCGTTGTCTTAAAATACAAGATATTATTTGCCCAGAGTTACTTTATAAAGAAAAAGAAAATACAGCTTTTAATAATATCACGCTTCATATTCAGAACAATTCATATCGCCGTCTGAAAACGCGAAGTGCGAATCGTCAAATACCATTGAAAATTGCATTGTCAGAACATGAGTTTTTAGTAGTACAACGTTACATACAACATCGTTATGAGCAATATTTGGTTAATCAGCAGGATGATCTACTTTTTAGTGTGAATCATCGTGTATTAACTGATCAATGTATCAGCAAAATTACAGTAGATTTGTTTAGTCAAATATTAGGTATGCATCATGGCTTTAGTTTTCATACATTACGCCACAGTGCTGCTAACTATCTAGCAATAACTTTGCTCGGTTCAAAAGAAATGATCAAGACCTACACAGATTTTCCTTGGGTAAAAGCAAAAAAGATGAGGGATTTATTGTTTGGTATGAAAGCACGTGCTCAAGAAGAGATTATTCAACATAAATGGCAGGTGCTCGCCTCTTGGATGGGGCATAGCAGTATTGAGCAAACGGCTTCAAATTACCTTCATGTTTTGGATTTATTAGCAGTCGATCGAATTTATAATTCGCCGTGTATCATTTCAAAAAAAGTATTAGAACAGTGTTTTAGTCCAGTGAAGTCAAGTACAGACTACATAAACCTAAATCGTTATACTCAGCAGCAGAAATGGTTTCATTCTTATCAGCAAACACAGCCAGTTACGATGGCTGGCCGACAAGAAAAGAAGTTTAGTATAGAGAAGAGTACTCTGACACCTTTTCAACGTTTGATAAGTTTTAGAGAAGGTCGTTTAAGCGAAGATACTCAAGCTCAAGAATGGATGCAACGATGTCAATGGATGAGCACTAAATGGATGGATCGCCAAAAATTTAATTTAAAAACGAATTATGTTTATAGTAAGAATTTAGAAGAGAGTTGGTTTGATGAACTTTACGAAAAGGCTAAAAAACTGACTCGTCCAGATGAAATAATTCCTCTCCTTGATTTTCATTATAAAGATGATAGGCAGCAAGATGCACTGAAAGAAAAGAACATGGTTAAGGCGCTTAAAATATTATTATTATTTGGAAAACTGCGTAAGAATTTTCTGCATTTTCAATGCCGAATAAAAGGTGATGAGCAACAAATTGTTAATTTTATTACTGGTATAGAGCCAATGTTAGGAGATCATCTGTATTTAGAAAAACAAAACTACCCAGTTAATTTGGATGCTCCTGAGCGAACCGTTAAATTTAGTTTTCAAAGAGTTGTTGGTTCTAACAAAAAAAATGTTACTCCGCTGGTTATATTTAATTTAATGTTAAAAATGATGCAAGAAGATAAACTTTGGATTAAATAGCCTAAGCATCTTAAAGAGGGAAATTTAAAAACTTTAGCATCACAGTTTCGTCACTGAATTTTAGACAATAGTGTAAATTGGTAAATCGCTGAGCTAAAGTCTTGTAGTCCAAACTCGATATGACAGTTACCCATTTTATAATGTGTCTGTCAGGTTAAATTTGAACTAAATTATTCTCAGCCCAAATCCGCTTCCAATCAAATCATGATTCAAGTGGCGTGTGGCCACTGCTGAATCTAATTCACAGTACCTAAAACAGGTATCAACTTCGGTCCAGCCATTCTCGCTTTGCTAATGATCTCCACCAGTTCAGCATAACTCAGTTCAAACTTATCCTCACTATCAAAAACATAAACCATGTTCTTGCCTTCATATTCAGCTGGAGTAGGTGGTACAAAACGTTTCGGGATAAGAAGCTGTGCGAGTTGTTCATCATTTAATTTAAA
>NZ_MVOM01000052.1:0-27145 GCF_002018895.1 Acinetobacter sp. MF4640
ATTGATTTAAATCAGGCAGATCAGCATTATTTAAATCAAGTTGCCATGTCACTGAATACTCGTCCTAGAAAGGCGTTAGATTGGCTTACACCATTAGAGAAATTTGCTCAGCTTGTTGATTATCATATGGCTTTTGAAACTGTCGCACCTCATGTTTGAATTCGCCCACCTATATTTTCATTTCTACAAAATTTGCATTATTTTCAAAAATTAAATTTAACTGTTTAATTAAATCTTCATCACCATTTAAAGTCGATTTTATTCTTAAATAGGTCATTAATACATTATCTGGATATAAAATTAATAACGCTTCTGCCTGCTCTTGCATGCCTAAAGCAGTATAAATATGCCACTTGGCAAAACTCAAAACCGGCACACTCGTATACTTCGTTTCCCATGCTTCAATGTGTTGCTGCAAGTTCACATAATCGGGTTGCTGTTTCAAAAGTTGCTGCTGGAACCACAAATAAAATACTTCCGAATTAAACTGCTGATTGAGCAAATAAATCGACAAGTGTTCGTGCTGTTCACTCATGTCTGGCATACGTGCTAATAACTTAAGCCACAGCAGTTGAACATCATAACTGCGGCTGAAAATCTGATCAGACAAGTCCAAATAACGTTGTTTTAAATCCTCTAAATTTTCATAATTGGCTTGATCAAATTTTATCAACAAACGCTTCAGCCATGCTTTTTTCACATCTTGATCTAAATGACCATATTGGGTTGAGCGTAAATACAGCCATGGAAACTGAATCGCAAAACGCCCCCATAGCTCTTTTAAACACGCTTCATAAGCGGTTTGCACATCTTTAAACCAAGGTGAAAGTTCATGTTGATTGAGAAACTCTAGATGGGTTAAAGCCTGTTCTGCATCTTCTTGTGCTAAAAACAGTTCAATACGCTGCAGTTCAGCCAACTCAAAAGCCATGGCATTGCTTTGGCTCAAGGCGCTTAAGGCTTCAGGGAACTGCTCCTGCATCAAATATAAACGTGCATCGATAATACTTTTGAGCAAGCCCGACTGCGCGAAGGCATTTTGAATAAAGGCTTGTTGATCTCGGCCTGCATCCAACAACCAAATCACAGCCAGTTGTTCATAAGGATGCAAACTTTTAAAATCAAAAACAGTTTCCGCTTTGCGTTTTTCTCGACTGAGATAGCGTTTTAGCCCCAACCAAACCAAATGCAAGCTAAAACTAAGCAGTGCTAGCGCAATAAATACGATCCAGAGATTGGTTTGTAACTGCCAGTCATGCCAAAACACATAGACATAACCCGCACCATGTCCATAACTCAAGACACTCAACGCGGCAATTGCAATTAAACTTACCAAGCCATAAGCAATCAGTATTTGTTTCATTCCATTACCCCAACAATGCACGCGTAGTTAAAATAGGCGTTGGGACAACCACCAATGTTTTCAGCTTATTCAGCTGTTTCAGCAGCTCTTTGGCTTTAGGGTCTGGAAGTTGTTGGATCAACAGCGTCACTTCGGTTAAGTCTTTTTGGTATTCGGTATATTGCCCTGTAGCTAAGGCTTGGCGTGCCAACAATAAGCGTAACTGGGCTTCTTTAAGCACGATTTGTCGTTGCATTAACGCTGTTGCAGGTGCTTGCGCAGGTTCGAGCCTCAACCATTGCTTCCAAAAGGATTCAGACGTATCGCGCGTGGTGTTTAACTGAGGTTGTTGTATTTCCCGACTTAAAGCCTGATCAATCTGTTGCAGCTGACGGTTAATCAGCGCTTGCTGCTCATTGCGCTCAGCCACAAATTTTTGAATGGTTTGCATATCTCGTGCTATCACCTGATGCAAACTTTGCTTCAACGCCACAGCCAAGTTATATTTTTCAAGCTGCATATCTAAAAAGGCCAGCTTATCGGTGGCCACCACATACTGCTGTTGCTTTAAGGCAAACTCAACCAAGTCCAGCTGTTGCTTGATAAACAAAATTGGATCAATGCCCTCAACCACCAATTCGGCGGGTTGGCTACTCGTCACCTTCGCTGCTGTTGGGTCTTGTTTCAAAGTTTCTTTTTGACGCTGCATAGCCACGACTTGATCGTTCAAATTGGCGCTGCGCTGTTCGATTTGGTGCATTTCATTGAGCAAAGTGGCTTGCTGCGTACTCAGCCCCCACACGTCATAACTTAGCTTCGCAATCCACGCTAATGCAGCCATCAATACAATGATAAGAATCTTCTTCATGCGTTCCCTTGCTCACTTTGTAACAACTGTACAATCGTGGCTGTCTTTAAATCTTTCAGTACACTCATTTTAAACGGCACATGCATTTGCTGTTGATACTGCTTCAAGATCTGTGCCAAACGCTCACCCAACACCAAAAAGTGTCCTTGTTGCAGGAGCTGAATATTTGTGTCCAGCAGCGCTAACCAATTCAGCCAACTGGCCTCACTGCTGATCAGTGCGACGTAGTGATTATATTCTGATAAACATTGAATTAATTCAGCCTGTTGCTGCATCGTTTCATTTGGACAGCGACGCTCATACAAAACAAAGTTCAGTATAAGACGTCCGTGTTGCATTAAGGTGTCCATCATAAACTGACGCCCACCTTCTCCTCGCCAAAATGCAATACTCGCATCACTGGCCAAGTTCTGCAAAACAGGCAGTTGTAACATCCCTTCAGAGGTTTCCACCTCAGGCACCACACTGTCCAAACCATATTCGCCCAAAGCCTGCGCTGTTTTTTGTCCGACTGCAATCCATTGAATATGCTGTAAATCGGACATCGTTAAACCGCTTTGCAGCAAATGTGCCATACCAAACTGCACAGCACTGGGGCTAACCACTACAATCACTTGAGTGTACACTAGCTGCTGATACAAGCGCTCTAGGTCATGACTCCATGCTCTAGGCAACAACTCCAGTAACGGCAATGGGTAGACTTCAACAGCCTGTTGCTCTAGCGTCTGAGTGAGGCTTGCCGCACGATCAACAGGACGCGTATTAATAAACAGCATCGTTAAGTAAGACATATTAGTGATAAAAGGCTTTGAGTAAGTCACCTGCACCTTGAGCCAATAACTCTTGTGCAAGGACAACACCCAAATGCTCGGCTTCAGCCGCATCACCCGCCACTTGTGCTTTGAGGAGCGTTTGCCCATCGACACTCCCCACACGCCCTTCAAGCTGAATGCGGTTGTCTGCTAAAGTGGCATAGCCCGCAATCGGTACCTGACATCCACCTTCAAGATAAGCATTGAAAGCACGTTCAGCCCGTACACAGGTATCGGTTTCTATATGTAATAAAGGATTGATTAAATCCAATACCGCTTGATCATTTGCACGGCACTCTAGCCCTAAAGCACCCTGACCCACAGCAGGTAAACTCAACTCTGGGCGAATGGTATGACGGATACGTTCTGCCAACCCCAAGCGTTTTAATCCAGCACTGGCCAAAATAATGGCATCGTACTGACCTGCGTCTAATTTAGATAAACGCGTTCCCACGTTGCCACGTAAATCGATAATCTCTAGGTCGGGTCGTTGTTTTAAAATTTGGCATTTACGGCGCAAACTCGAAGTGCCGACCTTTGCTCCTTGTGGCAAGGCATCAAAACTTGCATAACTATTCGACACAAAAGCATCTAAAGGATCTTCACGCTCACAAATGACGGCCAGCGATAACCCCTCAGGCAAAGCCATCGGAACATCTTTCATCGAATGCACCGCTAAATCAGCACGACCATCCAACAAAGCTGCTTCAAGCTCTTTGACAAATAAACCTTTGCCACCAATTTTTGCCAATGGTGTATCTAAAATTTTGTCCCCTTGGGTAACAAAAGTCACCAACTCTACTGTGAGCCCCGCATGCAATGCTTCTAAACGAGCACGAATATGTTCAGCCTGCCAAAGGGCAAGTGGGCTTTGTCGAGTAGCGATCTTTAGGGTTTTCATAAATTTTAGTATGTGCCAATAAGAATGAAACTATCTTAAACTGAATTTCCCCCATTGGAAATGTATTCAGCCCAAAGCACCCCGTCTCATCAGCAGCAGAGCCATTAAATTGGCATGCTAAAGCTTATGTAAGCGCTCGCGCAAGCCCGGTAAATGCCGTCGACTCACCGCTAGACGCTCATCTAACTCACGGCAACGCACTTGATACTGCCCAGAGTTGACCACTTCAAGCCCTTCTAAAAAATGAACAGAAACCAAGGCATTACGGTGGATACGAATAAAGGCATCCCCAAACTCATGTTCTAAGTCTTTTAAGGTTTCATCAATTAAGACACTGCCATTTTTGTGGCGTACCGTGACATATTTTTGATCCGCCAAAAAATAGTAAATATTTTCAATGGGCACCAATTCCACACCACGATAGGTTTTCGCTGCGATTTGATGTCGCTTTACGTTAAATTCATCCATATTTTCTTTTTGTTTTATCTCGCTCATTTGAGCTTGGGTTAATTTAGTGAGGTGACCAAGCACCTGTTGCAATTCCTGTTGCATCACTGGTTTTAATAAATAACCTTCAGCATGTGACTTAAATGCATCGAGCGCATGTTCATCATAAGCCGTACAAAACACCAAAGCAGGCATCGGCTCAAGCTGACGCAAATAATGCGCACAAGTCAAACCATCCATTTCTGGCATTTGAATATCTAAAAGTACCACATCTGGTTCATATTGTTGAGTTAATTCAATTGCTTGTTGACCATGGGAGGCTGTTGCCACCACTTGATGTCCGAGCTGACTCACCAATCTAGACAAACGTTCGATTGCTAAAGGCTCATCATCACAAATTAGGATGTCCATTTATCTCCTCCCCAACAGTCACCTTGTTTATTTTTATAGGTTCACTGCGGCTTATTTATATTGATACTGCACAACAGTGGTATACATTCCCTCCCCTGCATAGGTTTGAAAGCTCACAGTTCGCCCAAAATATGCTTCTAGACGCTGCTTCACATTTTCAATGGCAATACCATGTCCTTGTCGTTTATGAATTGTTTCCTTTGTAAATGGGTTAGTTATGACGATATTAACTTGATTTTGCAATATTTCAATCAGTACACTTATCGTACTCTTAGTTAAAAATTTTTCAACACCATGAAAAATACTATTTTCAAGTAAAGGTTGTAAAGTTAAGAGTGGAATTTGTACCTGCTTACACAATTCGGCATGCTCGATTTTCCATTCAACCTGTAAACGATCCCCCAAACGAATTTGCTCAATCGCCAAATAACGTTGACACAACTCAATTTCATCACTGAGCTTGACCAGTTTTAACTCTTGGAAACTGGCTCTAAACAGACGCGATAGATTGAGCAACATCTGTTCGGCTTTATCTGGGTCAATCGCAATTAGGCAAATCACATTGTTTAAACTATTAAACAAAAAATGCGGGTGGATACGGGCTTGCATGGCTTGCACCCGTGCATTCAGCTCACTATTTTGCTGCCTAAACCACTGTTCTCTTAGGTACAAATAACGAAAACAAAAGCTGCCTAACAGCAAGCCATAGCCCAAATGCAAAGCCACATCATTCCATAAGATGGCTGAAGTCAAACCATTGAAACTAAAATTAGCTCCAAAGAAGATCAGTATATTAAGGCTAAGCGTGGTCACCAAAACAATGATCTGTAATAGAAAAAAGCCTGACAATAAAGTCATACCCAGACCCAAATTCTGCAACTTTTTTTGCCCATATTGCATTAGCGCAGCAAAAGACAGTAAAACCCAATTGATGTAAAGCATATAACCGAGTACATGCTCAAACACCAAGTTTGACCAAGACTGCGCCTCGGCCAAAGCCAACAGCATGGCCAACAAATTTCCCCCAACAAATAGTTCCAACAAATGCGGCCATTGCACGATTTTGCTAAATAAATAAGAGATATTTGGCTTAGCCATACGGGAAGTTAAACTTTGCGCATCTTGAACTTCGGCAAGTTGTCTTGAATTTGTTATACTCATGCGAGTTCTACCGCTTTTTATCTTATTGAGCCGACATGACCACATCTTCTAATTCCTCAAATCCGTCACAAGCCCAAACTTCGGGTATGTGGGGCGGTCGTTTCTCTGAAGCTACTGATGCCTTTGTTGCTGAATTTACAGCATCTGTACAATTTGACCAACGCTTTTATAAACAAGATATTGCAGGTTCTATTGCTCATGCGACCATGCTTGCAAAAGTTGGCGTTCTGACTGAACAAGAACGCGATGACATCATCAATGGCTTAAACACCATTCAAACTGAAATCGAAGCGGGTCAATTCGAATGGCGTATTGACCTAGAAGATGTGCACATGAACATTGAGTCGCGTTTGACTCAACGGATTGGCATTACAGGTAAAAAGCTCCACACCGGTCGTAGCCGTAATGACCAAGTGGCAACCGACATTCGCCTCTATGTCCGCGATGAAATCGATGCCATTTTAGAATTACTGAAAAAATTGCAAAAAGGTATTTTGAGTATTGCTGCTCAAAACACGCACACCATTATGCCGGGCTTCACTCACTTACAAACGGCACAGCCTGTGACTTTTGGTCACCACCTACTAGCATGGTTTGAAATGTTAGTCCGTGACTCTGAGCGTCTCATTGACTGTCGTAAACGTACTAACCGCATGCCTTTGGGTTCAGCAGCACTTGCGGGTACTACTTACCCAATCGACCGCGCATTTACAGCAGAGTTACTGGGTTTTGAAGCTGTTTCTGAAAACTCACTCGATGCAGTATCTGACCGCGACTTTGGTATTGAGTTCAATGCCGCGGCTTCTCTGATCATGATGCACTTATCACGTATGTCAGAAGAACTGATTCTTTGGACGTCTGCACAGTTTAAGTTTGTAAACATTCCAGACCGTTTCTGTACTGGCTCTTCAATCATGCCACAAAAGAAAAATCCAGATGTGCCTGAGTTAGTGCGTGGTAAAACAGGCCGTGTCTATGGCGACTTGATGAGTTTGTTAACACTGATGAAAGGTCAACCGTTGGCGTATAACAAAGACAACCAAGAAGACAAAGAACCGTTGTTTGATGCGATTGATACCGTGCGTGGCTCGCTCATGGCTTTTGCAGACATGATTCCTGCTTTGGTGCCAAACATCGACATCATGCGTGAAGCAGCGCTGCGTGGTTTCTCAACCGCAACTGACTTGGCTGATTACCTTGTGAAAAATGGCGTGGCTTTCCGTGATGCACATGAAATTGTGGGTAAAGCCGTTGCTTTAGGTGTTCAAGAATCAAAAGATCTTTCTGAATTGACTTTGGAACAACTTCAACAGTTCTCTGACTTAATTCAAGCGGATGTGTTTGAAAAGGCACTGACCCTTGAAGCGTCAGTCAATGCACGTAACCATATTGGTGGAACTGCACCTGCGCAAGTCGAAGCTGCAATTGAACGTGCCCATGCGCGTTTAGAAAAACTTTATGCTCAATAAGGACGTCTAGATATGACTCGACAAGTTTTTTGCCGTAAATATCAAACAGAAATGGAAGGTTTAGACTTTGCACCTTTCCCTGGCGCAAAAGGCCAAGAACTTTTTGAAAGCATCTCCAAGCAAGCTTGGGGAGAATGGTTAAAGCACCAAACCACTTTAATCAATGAAAAACGCCTAAATGTGTTTGAACCTGATGCGAAAAAGTTTCTTGAAGAACAACGTGAGAAGTTCTTTAACAATGATGAAAGCTTAGAAAAAGCAGAAGGCTTAAAGCCTGAGGCGTGATAAAGCGTTGCACATTTGAAAAGCCCCAACATCGGGGCTTTTCTTTTTATTCATACAATGTTCTATCTAAGCACAGGGATGACCAACCCCCAAATAGATGACATATTGATGACCCAATTACGCTATAAAGCCGTTATTTGTATCTAAATAATTAAGTGTAAACATAGCGCTACACAACCATTGCAAAACTCAACATTACACTACAAGAACCTACATGACGCAGAAAAACATCTTTCCTATAATGGCATTCAAGGATAGAGGGAAACCTCTTATCGATAACGATAAATATCCCCGATTTTAGTCTCAGATTTCCCCCAAAGTCTGAGATTTTTTTTATCTAAAAATTAAGCAACCATTAAAAAGCACAACCGAAGTTGTGCTTGAAAAATAAGATACGCTTTTTTATTTTTGGATATGTTTTTCAACTTCTTCAAAACTGGTATGACGCACATCCAAACCTTTCACCATGTAAATCACTTGCTCAGAAATGTTACGCGCATGATCGCCAATACGCTCTAATGAACGTAATACCCACATCACATTAATCACACGCGCAATATGACGCGGGTCTTCAATCATATAAGTCATCAAAGTACGCGTTGCAGATTGATATTCACGATCAATATCAGCATCGGCCATCATCACACGTAGCGCTTGTTCTGCATCTAAACGTGCAAAAGCGTCTAGGGCATCATGAATCATGACACGGACTTGGTTACCAATATGACGCGTTTCCATATAACCGCGCGGGGATTCGCCATCTTCACATAAGCTTTGCGCAATACGAGCAATTTTCGCCGCTTCATCACCAATACGCTCTAGGTCGGTATTGGCTTTCGACATCGCAATCACCATACGCAAATCAATCGCAGCAGGATGACGACGCGCCAAAATTAAGGTCAAGGCTTCATCAATTTCACGTTCGAGCTGATTCACCGCATTGTCTTTAAACTGAACATCGACCGCTAAGTTGGCATCGGTGTCGAGTAGCGCATGAATTGCATTTGCCACTTGTTGCTCTACCAAACCACCCATGGTCATAAATTTGGTGTTCACATCCTGCAAATCTTCATTGAACTGCGAAGAAATGTGATGGTTTAAAACAGGACTATTTGGCAAAGGACGTACTCCACAGCAACATCATGAGGGACTAAAGATTGAGCGATATTAAAGCATAGCAATTGTGAAGATTTGATGACAACGCCCATTTATGAACGTGCTTTGTCCACCAACCATGCATTCATTTCTTGAATATCTTGTTCAGTCAACTTACCCACAGATGCCTTTAAATGCAAGACATTGATCAGATAGTCATACTTAGCATTGACATAGTCCTGCTTGGCCGAAAAGGCATTGCGCTGTGCCAATAAAACATCGACCATGGTTTTTAAGCCTTCTTGATACTGCGCTTGTGAGGCACGAGAGACGAGGCTGGATGATTCCATGGCAGCTTTACGTGCTTGCAACTTGGCTTGGTCTGTTTCCACTTGCAAATAAGACTTTTTCACCTCGGTGTTGGCTTTACGGATAGCGGCATCCAATTCGGCCTCAGATTTTTTGACGTTAACAGCGGCTTTTTGAATCGACTTCTTGGTTCGCCCCCCCGTATAGACATTCCAATTCATCTCAATACCAATCTGATCAAAGTTGCCTTTGGCCGACATAATATTCTCAGGCGTCTGCTCACTATAACCATAGCTTCCTACGGCTTCAATTTGCGGATACAACGCAGCTTGTTCAACCCGTTTTTGATCTTCAGCATAGCGCTGTTGTAAGCGTGCCTGCTGAATGCCTAGGTTCTGTGCGAGAGCTAAATTGGTCCATGCCGAAAGCTCTGCTGGATAAGGTTTTTGAAACTGAAAGTCTTCACGTAGCACTGCCAAGTTTTCTTGATAAGGCCCAATAATTTGCGCCAGTTGTTCCTGCGCCAAGACCAGTTGTACATGCGTCGCAATGCGGTTAGCCTGTGCGCTTTGGTACTGTGCATTAGCTTCACTCACATCACTTTTTGCCACCAAGCCCTCTCTAAGTTTAGCATTCATCATATTCAGTTGCTCAAGTAGAGCCTGTTCTTCTTGTAAATTGGCTGCGGTTAAACTTTGTTGGCGCAGTACATTAAAATAGGCTTCCGTCACCTCTAAAATGTGTTGCTGCCGCTGTAGCTGTAAATTGACTTCACTTAAACTGAGGGAAGTCTTGACTTGTTTCAATCCTTCCCACGCATCCCAACGAAAAAGGGGTTGGCGCGCCGTAATCGCCACTTGTTTGGTGGTGGTCGTATCGGGCATGGAAAGAACCGAACTCACCTGCCCAATGGGTTGATTTTTTCGAGTCACATTACCAGACAGACTAATGGTAGGTAGTAAGTTACCTTGAGCAATGCCTAAATTGAGTTGATCGGCTTCATATTGGAGTAAATTGGCTTGCCAGTTAGGATCATTGACTTTGGCGCGTTGTAAAGCGTCGACCAAATCCAAGGCATGACTCCACGGCGTGAAAAACAACACACAGCTGGCTAGGACACATTTAATCTTCATTGTTTTTGGTCCACCTTTCCGCCTCACTGGCCTCGTTCTGAGCAACGCTATACTAAAACGGGTTGTCATTTTTTTCGTATATTTTTTATTGCACTGGTTACAATAGCGCGCACTAATCTGTTTATTATGAAGTAAATATTGAATAGTGTCATAGCCCGTTCAACAAACTCATTCACAATACTACACATTAAAAATTCCATTCCCCCTATAAAATGAGCCATGGAGAAAAGGAGTTTCTCTACTGTGTTGTCGCTGAACTGAGTTTTTTGATCGAGTCGCTGTGAATCATTCCTCTTTATTTTCGCTTAAACCTTATGCACTGATTTTCATGTACGCGCTGTTGGCTGCCTGTCAGAAACCTGAACCTGTCAGCTTTCAAGAGCCCGCACAAATAGAAGCGTCTTCGACTCAAACCTTGGACTTAACCGACTTGTGCCAAAAAATTGACAAAAACATGTCGGAAATAGATGCACAACGTACGACTTTTGCTTTAGAGCAAATCAATCAAGATCTTAAGCTGTGTTTGCCTTTACTCGGTTTTCCACAACAAAAGCATTTATTGAGCTTATCCAATAAAATGTACCATGACTTTTTGGCGGTTGAACGTACGCCACAACAGCAGCGCGCTTTTGAAAGCTATGCCCTAGAAATGGCGCAACATCCGACCATTCAACAAAGTCTTTTTGAGCAACTCACCATTCGCGACCAATACCTCATCAAACACCAAGGGCAGTCTTATGTCGAGTTGTTTGATGCAGGCGAAGGACAAGTGCATTACCGCCGTAGCCCTGAATATTTAGCCAAAATTTTTGCGCCTTATCTACCTGTCGCAGAGCAAGAGTTTATTGAACATCTGGCAACACAAAATCAATACCCAGCCGTGATTGGGAGTCAGGTCAAAATTGACGCCAAAGAAATTGCGGATCGTGCGCTATATTGGGAAAACTATTTACAACAGTACCCGAAAAGTAGCTACCACCAAGATGCACGTCATCTGTTGAATCTATACAGCACCCTCTTGTTTATCGGACTGGATACTCAACGCGTTTACGACGGCTATACCGTGCAAAGCAACTATTTGGAAGAAATTGAGCGCCTAGCCGCTTTAAAAAATTCAATTGTGACGGATCAAGCGCACTTATTTTTAAAGTTCGTGGAGCTCAGCCCTGAACAAAGAGCGGCTCAAATCATCTTGCCTGCTTCCGCTCATGTGCAGCGCCTCGGTGCAGATCAACTCTTACAAAGACAATTGGCGCATTTTATCCAATTGCGTATGGTCCAACCCGATCAAGGCAAAGACTGCTTAAGCGATGCCATTTGCTTAGAACGTTGAACACATTTCCCTTTCACACTTTGAATAAAAAGGTCGCTGTTTTTAACAACAGTGCATGTTAAGATGATGCATCGCTTGACGGAGCGCGAGTAATTACTCGCTGAGATCAGCTAAGACTTTTCAATAAAGTTTTGAAGCTGAGTACCGTTGAACCTGATCAGGTTAAGACCTGCGTAGGAATCAAGCCATCTAAAAACTGAACGCCTTTCATTGAACTGTTTCCAGTAGAAATACATCCGTTGCATTTGTACCCGCAAATCAACAACACACAGAAATAGCTTCAATTGCCATCGTTTTTGGTCGTGCTTGATTCGTTGATGTCATTCATAAGGATCATTGCAATGAACCATTTAACGAATCTTTCCGCTGAAATTTCAGCACAACATGAACAAGATGCCAAAGATCTCACCCGTATCTTGCCTGCCTCTAAAAAAGTTTATATCCAAGGTTCACGCCCAGACATTCAAGTTCCCATGCGTGAGATTGAACTGACCGAAACCCCAACAGGCTTAGGCGGTGAGTACAATCCACCGGTGATGGTGTATGACACCTCTGGTGTATATACCGATACCAATGTCAGTATTGATCTGAACAAAGGTCTACCGAATGTTCGCGAAAATTGGATTGAAGAGCGCAATGATACTGAAATGTTAGACAGCCTCAGTTCAAGCTTTGGTCAAGAGCGTTTACGGGATATACGTACCGCTGATATTCGTTTTGCTCACATCCAGAAACCACGTCGTGCCAAAGCAGGCCACAATGTCACGCAGATGCATTATGCCAAACAAGGCATCATCACTCCTGAAATGGAATACATCGCTATTCGTGAAAATCAGCGTCAACGTGAAGGGGTCGATGCACGTCAACACGCGGGGCAAAACTTTGGTGCGCATAACTTGATGGAAATCACGCCTGAATTTGTGCGCAAAGAAGTGGCTGAAGGGCGTGCGATTATCCCTGCCAATATTAACCATCCTGAAATTGAACCGATGATCATTGGCCGAAACTTCTTGGTGAAAATCAATGCCAATATTGGTAACTCGGCTCTCGGCTCTTCAATCGATGAAGAAGTCGCAAAAATGACATGGGCAACCCGTTGGGGTGCAGACACCATCATGGACCTCTCCACAGGGAAGAACATCCATGAAACCCGAGAATGGATTATCCGTAACTCACCTGTTCCGATTGGTACTGTACCGATCTATCAAGCTTTAGAAAAAGTTGATGGGGTAGCGGAAGACCTGACGTGGGAAATCTTCAAAGACACGCTGATCGAGCAAGCTGAACAAGGCGTAGATTACTTCACCATCCATGCAGGCGTCTTATTACGTTATGTTCCAATGACGGCGAATCGCCTCACTGGTATCGTGTCTCGTGGCGGTTCGATCATGGCACAGTGGTGTTTGGCCCATCATCAAGAAAACTTCCTCTATACGCATTTTGATGAAATCTGCGAAATCATGAAAGCCTATGATGTGTCATTCAGCTTAGGTGATGGCCTGCGTCCGGGGTGTATCCAAGATGCCAATGACGAAGCACAGTTCTCTGAATTACGCACTTTAGGCGAGCTGACCCATCGCGCATGGAAACATGATGTGCAGGTGATGATTGAAGGTCCGGGGCATGTGCCTATGCATATGATCAAAGAAAATATGGATCTACAACTTGAAGTCTGCCAAGAAGCGCCCTTCTACACTTTAGGGCCATTGACCACCGATATTGCACCAGGTTATGACCATATTACTTCTGCGATTGGTGCGGCGATGATTGGTTGGTATGGAACTGCTATGCTCTGTTATGTCACCCCTAAAGAACACTTGGGCCTGCCGAACAAGAAAGACGTCAAAGATGGCATCATCACCTATAAAATTGCAGCACATGCAGCAGATTTGGCCAAAGGTCATCCAGGTGCGCAAGTCCGTGACAATGCTTTATCTAAAGCACGTTTTGAATTCCGCTGGGAAGATCAGTTTAATCTCAGCCTTGATCCAGACACAGCGCGTAGCATGCATGATGAAACCATGCCGAAGGAAGCGCACAAATCCGCGCACTTCTGTTCGATGTGCGGTCCCAAGTTTTGCTCGATGAAAATCACCCAAAACGTGCGTGATTATGCACAAAATCAGCAAAACGCTACACTGAATAAAATTCAGCAAGAAGAGGTCGAAACTGGTCTCGATAGCATGAAAAAACAATTCCATGCAAGCGGACAAAACTTGTACCAAAAAGTGTAAGTTGATAAAAAACCTTTTGTAATCATGCGATTCTCAGTTAGGATGAAATGATAAATTTCATCCTGATTGCGCTTTATGAACATAATTAAGCAAGCTACATATCACAGTGAAGATGTCCAAATTGTAGACAGAGCCTTTGTTTTTCAGGGTTTTGTTCAAGTAGAAAAAGTAAATTTACGTCATCGCCTGTTTAATCAAACTGAGTACACCGCTGTGATTTCACGTGAGCTCATTCAGCGTCCTGAAGCTGCCGGTGTCTTGATTTATGATGATGCACAACAAAAATTTGCCTTGATTGAACAATTTCGTATTGGTGCTATGGATGATCAAGATTCAGCTTGGCAGCTGGAGATTATTGCGGGAGTACTCGATGGTGATGAATCACCTGAAAGCTGTATTCGCCGTGAAGCATTAGAAGAATCAGGCTGTCAGATTGAACACTTACAACATCTGTTTAGCTTTTATCCTTCAGCAGGTGCTTGTGCGGAACTGTTTCATCTGTATAGTGCTGCGGCCGATTTACCCGAACAAGGTGGTGTATTTGGTATGCCCGATGAAGGTGAAAATATTTTATTACACCTGATTGATTATGCGCAGATCGATACATTACTTTCCAATGGTCGGCTCAGAAATGCGCCTGTCATAATGGCCTTGCAATGGCTACAACAACAGATTAAAACGACAAGGAATGTCTAAGGGGTCAGGCATGACTTTAAATAATGAGAAAAATTGGACCATTATCCAAATTTCAGATACGCACTTGATGGATCAAGATCATCTGGAGTTTGTACGTATGAATCCAGAGCAAAGCTTTCATCATGTGATGCAACATATTGTTGAGCGTCACCCACAGCTGAATGCCATCGTCCATACAGGTGACTTGGCACAAGTACCTGTGCCTCGAACCTATCAACGCTATTTAGACTTTATGCAGAGTTTAAAGACGCCGTTTTATCAAGTTCCGGGCAATCATGACAATGCCGAGCACTTCCCTTTTCATCAGCAGCAAAACAAAGTTCATGTGATTCACTTTGGTCCTTGGAGCATGGTTTTACTCAATAGTGCCGTCAAAGGTAAAATCGATGGCTGGGTCGATGAAGCACAATTGAACCAACTGGAACAAATCCTACAAGAATTTTCCCAGCAACACATTGTAATTGCCTGTCATCATCATCCTTTTGAAATGCAGTCAAAATGGATTGATCAACATAAACTCAAGAACACCCAAGACCTCACTGCGGTTCTTGCCAAATACCACAATGTCAAAATTGTGCTGTCGGGACATGTCCATCAAGAATCATGGCGTGAATGGCATGGTATTCAGTTTTACTCGACGCCGTCTACCAGTGTCCAATTTAAGCCTTTAAGCGATCATTTCGCCTTAGATGAGCAAGCACCGGGTTATCGTATTTTACAATTAAACGCAGACGGCAGCCATGAAACCCACGTAGAACGTGTCTTACACGCACAGCAAAAAATAAATGTTGAAATTTCAGGTTATTAACTTTTCATTTTTATCGTTTTCAATTACCTTAGTTGCTCTTACGAAAAAGTGATCAATTTAATCCAAACATCAAAGACTATCAAAATACTTAAAAAGTCTATATGATGACGACCCCCGAGGGTTAATCTCCTCGAGGGTGGATAAAAACACTTGCATATCACCATATTTTTTGCGTATTAAAGATACGTATATGATGAGGATTGCCCTAAATGGCGAATGACAACCAAAATACTGTCTTAGACGAACAAACTGATGTTGTAGATGAAAAATCTACAAAACGTGTGCGCAAAACTAAGCCTAAAGCGACTGACGGTGGTTCTACTGCAAGCTTATTTGGTATTGAACCTTATCAGCCGAAAAAAAATGAAGAATACATGTCTGAAGGTCAGCTTGAGCACTTCCGCCAAATTTTGTTGGCATGGAAAGCAGAGTTGATGTCAGAAGTTGACCGCACACTCAACACCATGCAAGACGAAAACACCGCTTTGCCTGATGTGAATGACCGCGCGACACAAGAAGAAGAGTTTGCAATTGAATTACGTACACGTGACCGTGAACGTAAACTCATCCGCAAAATCGAGCAATCTATTGAAGCGATTAAAAACGATGACTATGGTTTCTGTGAAACCTGTGGTATCGAAATTGGTCTGCGCCGTTTAGAGGCTCGTCCAACAGCGACTTTATGTATTGACTGCAAAACACTGGCAGAAATCAAAGAGAAGCAAAATAACGGTTAACTGTGACTGTTGATAACTCTCCAGCCAAGCATCGCTTGGCTCTTGCGCAGCGGCGAAACGATGTTTCGCTGACTCGCTACTCAGGTCGGTTTGCGCCATCGCCAACCGGCCCTTTGCATTTTGGTTCACTCATCACAGCCGTTGCCAGTTATTGCGAAGCAAAAGCACATCAAGGCACATGGTTGGTTCGTATCGAAGATACTGACATCCCGCGTATTTACCCTGGCAGTGAAAGCCATATCTTGCGTTGTATCGAGGCTTTCGGCTTTCAGCCCGATGCGGAGATCATTTTCCAAAAAGATCGTCTCGACCTCTATGAAGACGTGATTCAACAACTGCATCAACTCAAACTGGTCTATGCCTGTCAGTGCACCCGCAAAATGCTCGGTTCTAACCACATTTATGCAGGCACCTGCCGTGACCTTGCTCTGCCTTTTGAGCAACAAGCCATTCGCGTCAAAGTGGAAGATGTCGAGATTTGTTTTGATGATGCTCTGCAAGGCAGACACTGCTCACAACTGGCACATGAGCTCGGTGACTTTGTACTGAAACGCCGCGATGGCATTATCAACTATCAATTAGCGGTCGTGGTGGATGACTACCTACAAGGCATCACCCATGTGGTTCGTGGTGCAGATCTATTGGATAATACCGAGCGCCAAATTTATTTAGGTCAGCTGCTAGATTACCCACGTCTTAGCTATATGCACCTGCCTTTAGCTATGAATGATCAAGGGCAAAAGTTGTCTAAACAAAACATGGCACAAGCACTGGATCTTAACCAAGCACCTGCACTACTCGCTCAAGCGATACATGCTCTAAATCAGCCAATTGTCGAGCTAGACACCCCTGAACAAATGTTGCAACAAGCCATTGCACAATGGGATGTTTCGCTGATTCCACACCGTACTACCCTGCATGGTACCTATTTATAGCAAAACCATCGCGGCAGAAATTCAACGCGAGGTATAGCGCTCAACGTTTCAATTGAAGCAAATTCAAAAAATTTAGACCATTACAGTCACATTCATCATAAAAGAATGATAGATAGATGTGCTGATGAGAAACACAATTTAGAAAGGACTCAAACGCTATCCGCATAAAACGAAAAATGAGTTTCGTCTGCGGAAAGCGTGATGAAAGAAGAACCCGCTTAGAAGCTGGATTCTTCTTTGGTTGGATTAGCACTTTGTGTTGTTGCATCAATTTTCAAAATCAAACTGATCATCACTGCACACATAATCAGTGATGAACCTCCATAACTAATAAAAGGTAGCGTCAAACCTTTGGTTGGCAGCATCCCCATATTCATACCTGCGTTTACCAAAATTTGCAGTAAGAAAATAATCGATACCCCATAAGCCAAATAACCCGCACGCAAGTACTGATTTTTCAAGGCACGATGACCGACTTTGATACAGCACAGCAACATGGTAAAGGACAGAATTAAGACCGTAGTGATCCCGAAAAAGCCAAACTCTTCGCCTAAAATGGCCAACATGAAGTCGGTATGCGCTTCAGGCAAGTAGGCCATTTTCTGTACACTGTGGCCAAGTCCTACACCAAACCATTCACCACGCCCAAAGGCCATCAAGGCATTCGAAAGCTGGTAACCAGTACCTAGCGGATCTTCCCAAGGGTTTGAGAAAGACATTAGACGTTCAAAACGGTAAGGCTCAAATACAATCAGAAAGACAAAGGCCGCAAAAATTGCACCAAAAGCCATACCAAACTGAATCAACGGCGCGCCAGCAAGGAAGAAGATACCGAGCATCATCAAACTAATCACCACGGTTGCACCCAAGTCGGGCTCCGCAATAATCAAACCCACCGTCAAAAGCATAATGATGCCGAGACGGATCAAACCTTTGATGTTATTTCTTACTTCTTCGGCACGGCGTACCACATAGTCCGCTGTGAAAATCGCCATCATCACTTTGGCGACCTCAGAAGCCTGTAACGTAAAGCCCGCAACACGAATCCAGCGGGTTGAACCATTGACCTCCGTACCGACGACCAACACAGCGGCCAGCAGTAAAATGGTCAAAATCCACAACGGAAAGGTGTTATTGAACCAAACATTGAGCGGAACTCGGTATACCGCATAGGCCAAAACGCCAGCCACAGCAATTGAAATCCCGTGACGAAGGACATAGTGAAATGAATTCTCATGAAGGCGTTCAGCATAAGGCATCGACGCAGATGCAACCATGATCGACCCTAAACACAACAACGCAATGACGCAGAAGATCAACACATTACGTGGTGTCACTTCGCTGGGTACACGCGGCGCCCAACGGCTATAAAACTGGTTAATTTTATTGATCGTTGTCTGAGCAAACTCAGCCATCTCAATTTCCTTATTATTTTTAGTGGAGTTCTTGCACACAAGCGACAAACTGATGCCCGCGCTGTGGGTAACCACTGAACATATCAAAACTTGCACATGCAGGTGACAATAACACGACATCATGGGCTTGGGTATGGGCTTGGCAAAGTGCAACCGCCTGCTCTAAAGTCTTAGCATGCAGTAAGGTCGTTGTTCCTGCCACGGCTTTTTCAATCAACGCCGCATCTTCACCAATCAACACAGCCACCTTCACGTATTTGCTCAAAGCCTCACGTAAAGTGCTAAAGTCTTGCCCTTTGCCTTGACCACCTAAAATGATCGCGACTTTGCCGCCTTTGGCTTCAATCGCAGCACCTAGACCATCAATCGCAGCCAGTGTTGCGCCGACGTTGGTGCCCTTAGAGTCATTATAGTAACGAACACCCTCAACGTCTTTCACAAACTCACAGCGATGCTCTAAGCCTTTAAAGCTTTTCAGTGTTTCCAACATCGACTCAAGTGGAAGATTGATTGCCTCACCCAAAGCCAAGCAGGCCAATGCATTGACCACATTGTGTGTGCCTTGAATATACATCTCTGCACTGTTCAATAAACGTGTGCGGCCACGAGCCAACCAGATCGTACCGTCGTCATCTCTTAATACACCGTACTGATTCATATCAGGCGCATTTAAACCAAAGCTTTGCATTGGCGTAGCATCAGGGACCAAAGGACGAGTAAGTGAGTCATCACGGTTATGAACGACTTTTTTCACACCTTGGAAAATGCGATGCTTCGCGGTGTGATAGCCCATCATATCGCCATGACGGTCAAGATGGTCTTCACTCATATTCAGCACCACCGCAACTTCAGCTTGTAAATTTGAAGTGGTTTCTAACTGAAAGCTGGATAGTTCTAAAATGTATAAATCTGGCTCATCTTTGGTTAAATCCAACGCTGGGCGACCAAGGTTCCCGCCTACCGCGACTTTCACGCCTGCATGTTCAGCCATCAGACCAATCAAGGTTGTCACGGTACTTTTTGCATTCGACCCAGTAATGGCCATAATTGGCTTATCTGTTGCACGGCGTAGGATTTGAATTTCACTCACCACGGGAATGCCTTTGGCAATCGCAGCTTGAATTTCAGGTAATTTCGGATCGAGCCCAGGGCTAATAATGATTTCTTCAGCAGACAACAACAGTTCTGCATCAAACTGACCAAAACTGGTTTGTACCTCTGCTGGAATTTGGTCATGACCAGGCGGGGTCGATCGAGAGTCTGTTACTGCAACGCGGTAGCCTTGGTTATGTAAAAAATTGACCGCTGCAACACCAGAAATGCCGAGCCCTGCAACGACCTTAAGTCCACCACGTTGTATTAACATTTTCGCCCCATGCTTGGTCTGAGATTTATCTGCGGAAATGTTAGCACTTTGCTGTTTTGAATGCTTTTTCTGTTTTGACTTTCCTGCACTTTTTTTGTGTCAGTGCGTAAAAAAGCCGTCCCTCTTGGACGGCTTTTTTATTTGTGAGCAAAAATCGTTTTATTTCCACTTCACCGCTTGAACTTCAGGCTTTTTCGCATTGCTGTCTTCTGTTGCTGGGCAGGCACAGTTTCCGCCACACCCGCCAGCCATTGACGGCTTTAACCACATCGCTAAACGGGTCCAACCGCGAGCCTCACACAGCGCAGACAAAGACATGAAAACTGAACCCGATGTCTTAGGAAATACTTTCTTAAATACCACCACTGCACTCCAGATCACTAGAGCAGCAACAATTAGAATTTCAATCATCTCAATCTCCTCGCCTATTTACGCCGATTAGCCCAAATAGTGCGTTGCAATTTGATAGGTCAGGAATGACATTAAATAAGCCAAACCAAACAAGTAAATGGTCATAAAACTCACAGTTTTCCATGAACCTGTTTCACGTTTGACCGTCGCTAAAGTAGCCAAACAGTGCGGTGCATAAATAAACCACACCAATAAAGACAGACCAGTCGCCACCGACCAGCCGAGTTCACCGCCACTACTGATCAGTGAAGCCAAACCTTGTGACATGGCATCTTCATCGACAGCGGATAAGGCATATACCGTACCTAAAGCTGCCACCACCACTTCACGAGCAGCCATTGCAGGAATCAAGGCAATACAAATCTGCCAGTTGAATCCCAGCGGTGCAAAAATTGGTTGCAGTAAATGACCGAGCATACCGGCAAATGAATAATCAATTTCAGGTAAAGTCGCGCCTTCAGGAGCTTGCGGGAAGGTACATAAGAACCACAGCAAAATAGACAACGCGAAAATGATGCCACCCACGCGACGCAAGAAGATCTTGGCACGATCAAGTAAACCAATCCAAATATTCTTTAAGTCAGGGAAACGATAGCTTGGCAACTCCATCATCAACATATGTTGTGACTTATCTTTATGGAAGAATTTCAGAACGAAAGATACACACAGTGCACTGACAATCCCGGCCATATATAAAGCAAACAACACTAAACCTTGCAGATTAAAAATCCCCCAAACAGTTTGTTCAGGAATAAAAGCAGCAATTAACAAGGCATATACAGGTAAACGTGCAGAACACGTCATTAACGGTGCCACAAAAATCGTAGTCAAACGGTCACGCGGATCACTAATGGTACGCGATGCCATGATGCCCGGAATTGCGCAGGCAAAGCTAGACAAGAGCGGAATAAAGGCACGCCCAGAAAGACCTGCTTTAAACATCAGCTTATCTAGCAAAAACGCGGCACGCGGTAAATAACCCGACTCTTCCAATACCAAGATAAAGAAGAACAAAATTAAAATCTGCGGCAAGAACACCACGACACCGCCCGCACCCGCAATAATCCCGTCTACCACCAAACTGTTAAGTAAAGGGTGGCTAATTGACCCACCGATGGTTTCACCCAGCCAGCCAAAGAAGGTTTCAATCCCATCCATAAACGGCGCTGCCCAAGAAAAAACGGCTTGGAAGACAATAAACATCATTACTGCAAGGCTAACTAGCCCCAAAACTGGATGTAGAAAAATCTTATCCAGAAAATCAGTTCGCTTGTCTTCTTCATCGACGTACTGCACGGCATCATGTAATAAATTTTCTACTTTCTCATGTGCAGTGTCGCCTTTTAAGCCCGTCAACTCGGTATAAGGCACGGCATATTTGCCCTGCTCTAAAGCACTGAGCAAGCTTTCAATACCCGAATTACGCACCGCAACGGTTTCAACGATCGGTACACCCAAGCGCTCAGAAAGCTTTTGGGTATTGATTTGCATGCCACGGCGACGTGCTTCATCCATCATGTTTAAAACGATTAACATTGGACGGCCCAATGCAATCAGTTCAATCACTAAACCGAGGTGAAGTTTGAGGTTAGTTGCATCAACGATACATAAGAAAGCATCTTGCTGACCTTCTTCTGCAATTTTCCCCATCACCACGTCACGGGTAATCATTTCATCAGGGCTAGTGGCATCTAAGCTATACGTCCCTGGCAAATCCAGAACGCGAACTGCTTGACCTGAAGGAAGAGTAAATTGACCAACTTTACGCTCAACCGTAACACCCGCATAGTTACCTACTTTTTGGCGCGTTCCAGTGAGATGGTTAAATAACGAAGTTTTACCGCAGTTTGGATTACCTACAAGGGCAACACGCAAGGCATCACTCATCTAGGTGCTCCTTCGACTTGAATTTCAATTTTTTCAGCTTCAACTTTTCTTAAGGCGAAACGTGTAAAACCCACTTGGATTAAAATTGGATCGCCACCAAAAACACCTTTGGTAATCACCTGTACTTTTGTACCTGCGACAAAGCCTAATGTTTCAAGACGACTAGCCACCAAATCAGTCTGAGCTTCGCCATCCAAAGTATGATTCACTTTGTTAATGATGGCAGTTTGTTTGACTTTTAAATCAGATAAACGCACCGCATCCAACCCTTTAATATTTTGAACAGTATACAAACAAATGAGAATAATTACCAAATCAGATTCGATAATGATTCGCATCTGTTATAACACATCGACAAGCGAGAATGATTACACTACATTGAATAAAACCCCTATTCCTTGTTTTTGTCTTTCCGTGATGATGTGCTTGAGAGCTTTATGTTAAATAAAAAACCGCGTGTGCCTGCGCCTGTTCAAATTCCAACTCAGCTCAGTTTTTTACACGGCTTTAAAGATTATCTCATTGCACAAACCGTCAGCCCACACACCCGAAATGCTTATCTCTCTGACTTATTGCAGTGCAGCGAGTGTAGTCGGGTGAGCATGCCTGAATGGAGCAGTGATGATGTCGCCGATGTTCTGCTGACCCTCACCAAGCAAGGCAAAAGCCCGCGCTCCATTGCGCGCTGTCTGTCTGCTCTGCGTTCTTTTTTTAAATTTCTACGGGAACAAAAACTGCGTTCAGACAATCCTGTCGCGCTACATAAAACACCCAAAATTGGCCGCGCACTGCCTAAAGATTTGTCTGAGCAAGACGTGGATGCCTTAATTCAAGCTCCAGATATTGAAACCGCTCTCGGACTCCGTGATCGTGCCATGTTTGAAGTCTTATATGCCTGTGGACTGCGTGTATCTGAGCTACTAAACTTACGGCTAGACTTAATCAATTTGAAACAAGGCTATTTAAGAATTACGGGTAAGGGCAATAAAGAAAGACTGGTGCCTTTGGGGCAAATCGCAGTGGAATGGGTCGAAAAATACTTAATTGAATCCCGTCCGCAATTATATAAATCCGCAACTGACTATCTGTTTTTAACCCAACATGGCGGCATTATGAGTCGGCAAAACTTTTGGTACGCCATTAAGCGTTATGCCTTACAAGCAGGGATTCAGACTGAACTGTCTCCACACACCTTACGACATGCTTTTGCAACGCATTTACTCAATCATGGCGCCGACTTGCGTGTGGTACAAATGCTATTGGGACATAGTGATCTGTCCACGACGCAAATTTATACCCATGTCGCACAAGTGCGTATGCAACAACTGCATGCCAGCCATCACCCTAGGGCTTAAGGTCTTGATCATCCATAACTTAAGGCTGTTTTTAGCACGAAGACTACGAAGTATTACCGAGTCCTGTACTTTTTTTGCTATGCTTGGCGCTCTGTTTTTATAAAGTCAAAAGAAAAAGGGTTATCTATGTTATTTACCCGTAAACCATTGTTCATTGCCTGTGCCATTGCTTCAAGTGTTCTATTTACAGCATGTTCAAATAACACTGAAGAAAAAAAACAAGACTCTTTAACAGCAAGCGCGCCAGCCACAGGTGAAGCGTCGACTTTGACGGAACGCAATGCAAAGCAACGTTTAATTGACACTCTTCAAAAGCATTTCAAAACAGCCAATATCAATGCCAAAATCATCGATATCAAAACCACTGAAGTGCCAAATTTATTTTGGGTCAATCTTGAAGGGATGAGCTCGGTTTATACCACAGCAGATGGTAAATATATTATCCAAGGTGATGTGATTCGCTTGGGCGATAAAACCCTCCACAACGTCAGCGACAATCTTCAAGCTGAAGCCAACAAAAAGCTTCTAGCAGAGCTCAAAACTGAAGACCTACTGGTTTATAAAGCCAAAGGCAAGACCAAACATGTGGTTTATGTCTTTACCGATGCTAGTTGCCCTTACTGCCATAAACTGCACGAACACATCCCTGAAATCACAGCTCAAGGCATTGAAGTACGTTACATTGCATGGCCGCGTGGCGAACAGTTCATGCCAGCCATGGAAAGTGTGTGGTGTAGCGCAGACCGTCAAGCTGCCTTTGATCAAGCAATTTCAGGTGCTCAACTTCCACCAGCGACCTGTAAAAACCCAGTGCGAGATCAATACCAGTTGGGTCTGAACATGGGCGTAAATGGGACACCTGCGATCTACAATGAAGATGGTGAATATCTCGGTGGCTATTTGGCCCCAAGTGAATTATTAAATCGCCTTAAATAACTAATTTTTATTTGTTATTTAACTAATATTTATAGTTGAACATAAAATGATTTCTTTCCTAGAGTCTCACAGTTTTTTTAGCTATGATCTAGGCTTGGTTCAATATATATAAGTAAATTGGAGTGTGACGTGAAACCAGTTCGTCTGGCAATCCTCGGTCTTGGTACTGTGGGTGGTGGTGCCCTTAAACTACTAAAAGAAAATGCTGCTGAGATTAAACGTCGCACCGGTCGTGAAATTCAAATTACCTATGTCGGCACACGCCGCCCTCGTCCAGACTTAGATTTAGGCGATGAGGTCAAGCAAAGTGCTGACTTACTCGACATTGTGCGTCAGCCTGATGTCGATGTTGTGGTTGAAGTCATGGGTGGCATCCACCCTGCATATGAAGTGATTAAAGAAGCCATTTTACATGGTAAACAAGTGGTCACCGCGAACAAAGCTTTACTTGCTGAACATGGTAATGAGCTGTTCAAACTGGCGGATGACAATGCCGTGCAAATCGCCTATGAAGCTGCGGTTGCAGGGGGCATTCCCATCATTAAAGTGATGCGCGAAGGTCTAGCTGCAAACAAGATTAATTGGTTAGCGGGTATCATCAATGGTACAGGCAACTTTATTCTGACTGAAATGCGTGAAAAAGGTCGTGCTTTTGCCGATGTGCTCAAAGAAGCACAAGAACTGGGTTATGCCGAAGCTGATCCAACTTTTGATGTCGAAGGCATTGATGCTGCACATAAACTCACGATTTTAGCATCGTGTGCTTTTGGTATTCCGCTACAGTTTGACAAAGTCTATACCGAAGGCATCAGTAAAATCACTGCGCAAGACGTGAAGTATGCTGAAGAACTGGGTTTCCGTATTAAGCACTTGGGGATTGCGCGACGCGCAGCGAATGGCATCGAACTTCGTGTTCACCCAACGCTGATTCCTGCGGAAGAACTGATTGCCAATGTCAACGGTGTGAAAAATGCCGTCTTGGTTCAAGCACATGCTGTCGGCCCAACCTTGTATTACGGTGCGGGTGCAGGCGCAGGCCCAACCGCTTCTGCAGTCGTTGCAGACGTCATTGATATCGTCCGTGATATCTCGTATACCGAAGATGGTGCTGGAACGATTCCCCAATTGGCCTTCGAAGCACTGACTAATGTGCCAATTTTAAGCCGCGAAGAAATGACCACAGGTTATTACATCCGGATTAATGCAGAAGATCAAACTGGCGTCTTGGCGGATGTGACCACGATTCTCAGTCGTGCAGGCATCAGTATCGATGCCATCATGCAACAACCACGCTTAAAAGACCTTATTCCAATCGTGATTTTGACTGATCCAGTCGTTGAATCAAAAATGGATGAGGCACTTGCTCAAATTCAAGCCTTACCCGTCATTCATGGCGAAATCGTGCGAATTCGTTTAGAATCGCTTGATAATTAATCGGGTTGAGGAAAAGAACACTCTTCTCTTCCTCACCAAGCTCTACACACAATTGGAACATCATCATGTCGAATGCCAATCGTTATACTGGTTTAGTTGACCGTTATCGCGACCGTTTACCAGTGTCTGCAACTACTCGCGCTATTTCTTTAGGTGAAGGTAATACGCCACTGATTAAACTCGAGAACATTCCACGTTTAATTGGCAAAAATGTTGAAATTTATGTGAAGTACGAGGGCTTAAACCCGACTGGTTCATTTAAAGACCGTGGTATGACCATGGCAGTCACTAAAGCCGTTGAAGAAGGCTCAAAAGCGATTATCTGTGCCTCTACAGGTAATACCTCAGCTGCGGCTGCAGCTTATGCAGCGCGTGCAGGCATCAAAGCGTTTGTGTTAATCCCAGAAGGCAAAATTGCCATGGGTAAAATGGCGCAGGCGATGATGTATGGTGCCATCACCATGCAAATCCGCGGTAACTTCGATGACGGTATGCGTCTGGTCAAAGAAATTGCAGATAAAGCCCCTGTAACCATCGTAAACTCAATCAACCCATACCGTTTGCAGGGTCAAAAAACCATTGCTTACGAAATCGTAGATGAGTTAGGCCGTGCACCAGATTACCACTGCCTACCCGTGGGTAACGCAGGGAACATTACTGCACACTGGATGGGTTATACCGAAGCAGTTGCCAATCAACCTGCAGATCAATTTGAGCAAGTGATTTACGACGCTGAAACAGATCAATTCACAGGTCCTAAACCTGAAGGCTTACCAACCATGGTTGGTTACCAAGCAGCAGGTGCTGCGCCATTCTTACGTGGTGCACCCGTTGAGAACCCTGAAACAGTTGCAACGGCAATCCGTATTGGTAATCCACAAAGCTGGAACCATGCTAAAGCAGTAGTTCGTGACTCTCAAGGTTGGTTCGATGAACTGACTGATGCTGAAATCTTAGAAGCACAACGTTTGCTTTCAATGTATGAAGGTGTCTTTGTAGAACCTGCTTCTGCAGCGTCGATTGGCGGTGCAATCCGTGACATCAAAGTTGGAAAAATTGCGGAAGGTTCTGTGATTGTCTGTACCGTAACAGGTAATGGTCTAAAAGACCCTGACACTGCGATCAAACAATGTTCTGATGCGGTCATGCTGTCAATCGATGCAACTTTAGAACAAGTTCGCGATTCAATTCTTTCAAATATGTAATTAAGATAAGACAAAAAAGCCCTGCATATGCAGTAATGCCAGTCAGTTAAGAAATTGACTGGCATTTTCTTGGGTACTTTTGAGGCTTTATTTTGACGACTCTAGGGCATTGCCTTGATCTTCTTTCAGGCAAAACAAACATTTTAGACTGTTCCAGCAA
>NZ_MVOM01000053.1:0-26664 GCF_002018895.1 Acinetobacter sp. MF4640
TTGCTGGAACAGTCTAAAATGTTTGTTTTGCCTGAAAGAAGATCAAGGCAATGCCCTAGAGTCGTCAAAATAAAGCCTCAAAAGTACCCAAGAAAATGCCAGTCAATTTCTTAACTGACTGGCATTACTCATCATGAGGGCTTTTTTAATCAGATCAGGTTTAGATCGAGAAAGATGAACCACAACCACAGGTCGTTGTTGCATTTGGGTTTTGCACGATGAAACGTGAACCTTCTAAACCTTCAATATAATCCACCACTGAACCGACCAAATATTGATAACTCAATGAGTCAACCAACATTTTCACATCACCATTGATAAATTCTGCGTCGTCTTCATTTTGATTTTCAGCAAAGTTAAAACCATAAGAAAAACCTGAACAACCACCGCCCGTGACATATACACGAAGCATTAAATCTTGATTACCTTCACTGTCACGTAATTGACGTACTTTATTTGCGGCATTGTCGCTTAGTTCAAGTGCTTGGGCATTCATCTTAGATTCCTCAGTTCGGTTCAGCTGTCTTTCAAATCAAAAAGACCATATTTCGAGTATAGCATACTCAATATATGGTCCCTATTTGAATATTTAAAGTCAAATCAGACTAACTTTCTCAAGATTGTTTGTAATTTTCATCCTGTAGTCCACATTCAAAGTTTTTCGCCGCTTGCTTACAACGGAATTGCCATAACAGTTTCATCATTCGCTTATCGTAAATACCGCGGTTGGTGAGATCAATTCGTGCTTCCCGCATCATCTTTTGATAACCGGGTTGATCTGCAGCGGGCACCTGCATCCAATATTTTTGCGGAATTTCAGCTTTCATTTTACCCAAGATACCGAATGCACGTGGCAGCTGGCCTTTGACCCATTCCCGTGATTTTTGTCCATAGCCCGCAGGGAATTTATCCGGACGAATAATGATATTACCTGTGACCTGTAAAATCGGATAATTCACAATCGCCCCTTTCGTCCCCAAGCCTTTATGTAATTCCAACGGTTTAAAAACCGCTGCAGGCGCACCAATAATATCGACTTGACCGTTATTGAACTTTGCACCAAAGTTCGTGACATCAGCACTCACAGCTTGTGCACCAATTTGTTGAACCATGACTTTTTGCGCTTGATCATAGTCTAAAACCGCAATTTTCTTGCCTGCGGCTTTCGCTACGGTATTGATGCTACGGTCATTCACCAATAAAAAGGCATCCCCCACAGGAATCACACCTGCCACTTCATACTTGCCATTGACCATATGTTTAGCAAAAGTGGGGCTAGCCAAGCCTTGCATCACTTTAACCGCTAAATTGAGATCGGGAATCGCACCAATCGCGTCGAGTGAGCCTGTAAACGAATTAAATTGACGCCCACGCATACCTGTAACACTAATGGCATCGCATTTTCCTGCTTTAAAATCCTCAGCAATCACGGCTTCGTTTTGTCCGACCCGCAGTTCAATATCCGCGCCCCAGTTTTTAGCCGCCAACTGATAATCTTTCATCAGGCTATACACATCACCATTTTTACCGACCAAGTCGAATACACAAACCACTTGTTTGGCCTGTGCCATCGCTGTTGCAGAAATGACTAATGTCCCGACACTGAGGCCTTTCATCCACTGTTTCATGCATCTTCCTTTTGACTTATTGTTGTTTATTGTGATGAGCCATTCACTTGTGCTCTTTGTTATTTTTTAATGCCCCGACTGACACTTCACTCGGTTCAAAACCACTCATTTCCTACGCGCTATACAAATTAGTTGCGTCAAATCGATTTAAATCTGTCGATTAAAAGCAAAAAAAGAAAGCCCAATTAAACTGAGCTTTCTTTGATTACACTCGGCAAATTACTCACCGCCCAGTGAGCATTCAAAGTTGGCTTTATCCACCGAGCAACGGGCTTTTTTCAACACCGACATCATTGCTGGATCATAAATGCCTCGTTTGGTCATATCCATCCGACCATCGCGCAGCATTTTTTGATATTTGGTTTTGTCTTCTGCTGTGAGGTTCATTTTGTATTTTGCAGGAATGCCTGCTTCTAAACGACCAATCATTGCGATGCTTTTCGGTAGGTTTTTCACAAACCAATCGCGTGATTTTTGTCCAAAGCCTGCTGGAAATTGATCTGGACGAATCACAAAGTCAGCTGTCACTTGTAGTACAGGGAAGTTAAACATGGCGCCGTTCGTGCCTAAACCTTTATAAATTTCTAGGGGTTTATAAGCATAAGCCGGTGCGCCGACCATATCAACTTGACCATTATTAAACTTCGCCACAAAGTTAGACACATCGGAAATCACTGCTTGCGCACCGACGCGTTGTACCATGATTTTTTGGGCATCGTCATAGCCCAAGACTGCAAACTTTTTACCTGCCGCTTTTTCAATGGAATTAATACTTTTATCGCGCACAAAAATAAAAGCTGAACCTAAAGGTGCAATCCCTGCCACTTCATATTTTTTACCCCCAAGATTGCTCACCATTTTGGTCGCATTACGCTGATCCAATGCAAAAGTAATCGCACGTTGTGCAATGGCATTGCTTGGAGCACCACCCAATGCATCAATAGAACCGACAAATTTATTGTACTGGCGTGCACGCATAGCAGTCATAAACACGCCATCACACTTGCCTGCTTTAAAGTCATTGTCGGCAACGGCTTCATCCTGACGAGGGATTAAATTGATTTCAGCCCCCCAGCCTTTTGCCGCCAAAGCCCATTCTTGCGCCATTTGATAGGACTCACCAGATTTGCCAAGCAAGTCAAATACACAGATGTCCACTTTGGCCGCTTGTGCTGTCGACGCTACACCCAAAGCAGAAAAAGCAGCGAGTGCGAGGGTTAATTTTTTCATTCTTGTGTCCTTGTTCGTTTTGTTGTTTGACAGGTGTCCATACACATGCAAAATATTAAGCAAGTTAAAATTAAAAAAATAGAGCATTTACTCAAAAATCACTGTCAATTGGGCAAATTTTTTTCTTTTCTCTCATTTTTCTTTTCAAAGGATTAGTAAAAGCATTTTAAATTCATCATATTAAAATAAAAATCCTACATCATCCGTTTTACATGAATGATGCTTAATATTACAAAGAAATACAGATTTTCGCCTTATTCACCGCCCAATGAACATTCAAAGTTGGTACGTTCAACCGTACAACGGGCTTTTTTCAACACGCGCATCATGCCTGGGTCATAGACTCCTTGTTTGGTTAAATCAATGCGCCCTTCCCGTAGCAAACGCTGATATTTTTCTTTGTCTTCTTTGCTGAGCTGCATTTTGATTTTACTGGGAATCGCAGCTTCAAGTCGCTGGACCATAGCAAAGGATTGCGGAATTTTTTGCAAAAACCATTGCCGTGATTGCTCGCCAAATTGAGCAGGAAAACGCTCGGGTCTGACAATTAAATCTGCAGTGACATTGACCACGGGAAAGTTAAGCATAGCCCCTTTAGAGCCTAGACCTTTTTCAATTTCTAAGGGTTTATAGGCATATGCAGGTGCAGCAACCACATCGACTTCGCCTGTATTAAACTTTTTTATAAAGTTGGAAATATCCGACATCACAGGTACAGCGCCCACTCGCTCTACCATCACCCGTTGTGCCCGGTCATAATGCAGAATGGCAAATTTTTTACCTTGCGCTTTTTCGATGGTATTTAGACTTCGGTCCTTTACAAAAATATAGGCTGAACCAATCAAGCCAATGCCTGCCACTTCATAACTGTCCCCTTGCAGCGTAGTAGTCATGCGCTTGGTATTTCTGGGATCGAGTACATATTCCACCGCCTTTTGTGCAATTTTATTGCTTGGTACTCCGCCTAAGGCATCAATCGAACCTGCGAACTTGTTATAGGTGCGCGCGCGCATCGAGGTCATATACACCGCATCGCATTTATCATTTTGAAAAGCTTTATCGGCTAAGTCTTCGTCCTGAAATGAAATCAACTGTACCTGTGCACCCCATTTTTTACTGACCAAAGCCCATTCTTCTAAGAATTTATAAGATTCCCCTGCTTTACCCAATAGGTCGAAGACACACACCTGCTGCTTCGCCTGCACCATACTTGAGAAGCCGCACAGTGCTAGCGTCGATAAAATAAAAAATCCTTTTCTTTTCATTATTATCCCTTCATATTTTTTGTTTTACTGGGGAAATATATCTGTGTGCTATTCCTCAATATAGGTCAAAAAAGGTCAACTTTTGGCTTTCCGACCAAAGGTCAAATGGTTTCATCCTCCCCTTATAAAGAAACGCTTAGAGATTTCAGTTCAGATAAATTTTGAATGTTTAGTCTTTTGCTGACGCATCCATTAGAATAGGCGCACCTTTTTCTGATATTTGATAGTTCCATGATTCAGCTTGATCAAGTTTCATTGCGCCGTGGTGGACGAGTGTTATTTCAAAAAGCCTCCATGCAAATCCATCCGGGTTGGAAAGTTGGTCTCACCGGTGTCAACGGTGCTGGAAAATCAACCCTGTTTGCTGCGCTCTTAGGCTCGATAGGTCCTGATGATGGCACCCTAAGCCGCCCTGCCGTATGGACGGTGGCGCACATGGCACAGGAAGTAAAAGCCTTAGATATGGCTGCAATTGATTTCGTCCTGACCGGTGATGAAGAATATTGGAACATTCAACAACAGCTCAACCATCCTGAACAGTTAACTGACACTGAACTGGCTGATTTACATGGCCGATTCGACGAAATTAACGGTTATTCCGCACCCGCTAAAGCCGCTCAGCTTATGGCGGGTCTGGGTTTTATGGAACATCAAAACCAACTCTTAGTTTCGAGTTTCTCTGGTGGATGGCGAATGCGTTTAAACTTAGCGCGTACTTTGATGAGCCGTTCGGATCTATTATTACTGGATGAACCAACCAACCACTTAGATCTCGATGCTATTTTATGGTTAGAAGATTGGTTAAATGCCTATACGGGCACCCTAATTTTAATTTCGCATGACCGCGATTTCTTAGATGCGATTACCAACCGTATTTTGCATATCGAAAATCAAGAACTCACCCTCTATAGCGGTAACTATTCTACCTTTGAAACCACTCGTGCAGAACGCTTAGCACAACAACAACAAGCCTATGAAAAGCAGCTCGAAACACGGGCACATATTCAAAAATATATTGACCGTTTTAAAGCCCAAGCCACTAAAGCACGTCAGGCACAAAGCCGAATTAAACAATTGGAACGGATGCAGCTGCTTGCGCCTGCACATGTCGATACCCCTTTTACCTTTAGCTTCCGTGAACCCACTAAAATGAGTTCACCACTGCTGACTCTAGAACAGGCTGATATTGGTTATGGTGAAAAACTGATTGCCACCAATATCAACATACAAATCACCCCGACGAGCCGGATTGGCTTATTGGGGATGAATGGTGCAGGTAAATCGACTTTAATCAAATCTTTGGTCGGTGATTTACCTTTATTGGCAGGACAACGTAAAGCCTCAGAACTGCTAAATATTGGCTATTTTGCGCAGCATCAAATGGATTCACTGGATGAGTCGGCCAGCCCAATGCTGCAATTGGCACGCATTGCGGATAAAAAAATCAGTGAAGCGACCTTACGTGCCTTTTTAGGCAGTTTCGGCTTTAGTGGCGAACGGATGGATACCCCTTGCGAGAGTTTCTCTGGTGGCGAACGTGCACGTTTGGCACTGGCTTTAATCGTGTGGTTACGTCCCAATGTCTTGATTCTAGATGAACCGACCAACCATTTAGACTTAGATATGCGCCATGCCCTGACCATGGCTTTACAAGACTATGAAGGTGCTGTGGTCTTGGTTTCGCATGAACGCCAACTGATTGCCAGCGTGTGTGATGACCTCATTTTAGTCCATGCTGGAAAATCGACCGAATTTGAAGGTGATCTACACGATTATGCCAACTGGTTACGCCAAGCGCGCCTAGAAATGATTAAACAAGGCGGAATCGTAGCGCCGATCGTGTCTAAAGTCAGCACTCAAAAAACTATCGTTTCAAAGGTTGATAAAGAAGCGCAGCGTAAATTAGCTGCACAGCGCCGTGAACAAACGCGTCCGATTCGTAAAAATATCGAAAAATGTGAAAGCCTATTGGCAAAACACCAGCCACGTTTACTCGACATTGAAAGTTTACTCGGTGATGCTGGCCTATATGACGCTGCACGCAAAGATGAACTCATGAAACTAATGAATGAGCAAACTGAACTTAAAAATCAAGTCAGTGAAGCTGAAGAACAAATGCTAGAGCTGATGATGGAACTTGAAGAACTCGAAAGCTCATTCGAAAACGAATAATCTTTCCTCATACCCCCCTGCCCGCTCTGTTTATGCATGGCGGGCATTTTTATGTCTTAACCATTTTGATTGATTTACTTTGCTGCAACACCAATCGATCTCCCAAAACCTGCCTTTTCGGTCTATGCATGTAATTCAATAGGACATGCACCCACCTAGTCTGAGCATTTTAAAAATATAAGTGATTGAAATTAAAATTTTTTCTTAATAAATAAAGCGATAAATTAATTGATTTTCATTGTTTAGATATTCTTAAAAAGCAAAAGACAAGATTGTTTAATATAGCTTAATTAATTGAATATTCAACTATATACAGCCCTATTTCCGTAAATTTCACAGCTTAAAGCCAAATACAACCTTCACAACAGACAGCGAATATCCATCATGTGCAGACATGCACCTTTCAGCACAACAAGTTTTGAATTTAAAAAGAGAGAATAAATTTAAAAGATCCGATTTAAATTTAAAAATAAGGCAGGGTTTTAAATTTAAAGACCGCACTTAAAACATCTGTGGATAAAATTATACGTATTTTAACACGCGATATAAAGTGCTATTTTTATTTATCCACAGGCCAGTGCTGTTTATTTATTCAGTTGTTTTAGGCAAATCCATCCTCTTTTTTGCGCTCTTTTTCCTTAATTTAATACAGCTCTTTGCGCCTTTAAAAAACGTAATTCTTGTATTTTCCAACCCTGATTAAAGACCCATGTTTCTTGGACTTGTTGGCGATTTTCAACCAAACCAATCAACACCTGACAGCGTGTTTGGTCACGGTTAAACTCAAATTCTTCAAATTCGACGTCGGGTTTTTGAGGTTTCCAAACGCCATTTTTCACAGCATGTGCGATCTTTTCATAGCGCGTATAGTTACTCTCTACACGATCAGCTTGTTCATAGACCACTTTAAAATGCTCATCTTCATATTGAGCTAAAACTTCATAATTGCCCGTAAAAAATGCATTCACCCAAATGTCGCGTACTTGTTCTAGTTGATTATCCATCATAATGACCTCACATTTTGCACTGTGCAAAAGACTTGATACTCACATCATGACATCGCTATAAGTCAGTTTAATAACAGTGTGCATTGCTTATATTTTATTCAAAATCATAAAAAATGCTGTAAAAAAAGCACCCCGTAGGGTGCTTTTATCGCTTATTTTGTAAAGCGCTTAGGCATCAATATCCGCATTCAGTGCATTTTCTTCAATGAATGCACGACGTGGCTCCACATCATCACCCATCAAACAAGAGAACATACGATCGGCTTCTATCGCATCCTGAATGGTGACTTGCAACATGTTGCGGTTTTCAGGATCCATGGTTGTTTCCCAAAGCTGCTCCGCATTCATCTCACCCAAGCCTTTATAGCGTTGAATCATCATGCCACGACGTGAATCAGACAAAATATGCTGCCATACCTGATGGAAGTTGGTGACTGCAATCTTACGATCACCTTTTTGTAGGTATGCACCATCTTCAAGCAGCGTAAACCAACTCTTAGAGTTTTTCAACAAACGCGCATATTCACCAGAACCCAATAAACCTGCATCTAATAAATAGCTGTGCGGCAGATTGTGTACATAGATGGTGATATGAGGTAAGTAAGTCTCGATCTTTTGACCATCCGCCAGTTCTTTTTCAAACGTTTCTAAGCTTGACTCAGGACGCAAGCTCGGTTGAATCTCTGCCACAGCACTGCGCACTTGTTCAGCCCATTGCTCGACATAAGCTCGGTCATGGTTTTGATCAAGTTTAAAGCCTTCAACCGAAATCAACGCATCTAAGACACTGGCAGGATAACGTACAGTTAAACGCTGTAGGCTCTTCTGAGACGTTTGATAGTCTGCAATCACATTCGCTAAAGCTTCACCACGGATTGCAGGTGCAGCGTCACTGATATGCAATTCAAGCTCATCAATCGCGTTTGAAATTAAATAGGTTTCAAGCGCATCATTATCTTTAAGATACTGCTCTTGCTTGCCTTTTTTCAGCTTATACAGTGGTGGCTGAGCGATATAGATATAACCACGTTCCACCAGTTCAGGCATTTGACGGAAGAAGAAGGTCAACAACAGCGTACGAATGTGCGAACCATCTACATCTGCATCGGTCATGATGATGATTTTATGATAACGCAACTTGTCCGGATTGTACTCTTCACGACCAATACCACAACCCAATGCCGTAATCAGCGTGCCGACTTCTTGAGATGAAATCATCTTGTCAAAACGCGCACGTTCCACGTTTAGGATTTTACCTTTCAACGGTAAAATCGCTTGCATCTTACGGTTACGTCCTTGTTTAGCTGAACCGCCTGCAGAGTCACCCTCGACCAGATACAATTCAGACAAGGCTGGATCTTTTTCTTGGCAATCTGCGAGCTTACCTGGTAGGCCTGCAATATCCAACGCACTTTTACGGCGTGTCATTTCACGCGCTTTACGTGCCGCATCACGGGCACGTGCCGCATCAATGATTTTGCCTGCAATCGATTTTGCAGCTTGCGGGTTTTCAAGCAAATATTCAGAGAATGATTTATTCATTGCCTGCTCAACCGCAGGTTTCACTTCACTGGAAACTAACTTTTCTTTGGTTTGTGAAGAAAACTTCGGATCAGGCACTTTCACTGAAACAATCGCAGTTAACCCTTCACGTGCATCATCACCAGAAACCGCTACTTTCTCTTTTTTGAGTAAGTTTTCATTTTCCATGTAGCTGTTTAAACCACGCGTTAATGCCGCACGGAAACCCGCTAAATGCGTTCCACCATCTTTTTGTGGAATGTTGTTGGTAAAGCAACGTACGTTTTCTTGATAGGTATCATTCCACTGCAACGCCACTTCAACACCAATACCATTTTCAGCCTGTACGGTGAAATGGAAAATGTCATTCAGATGGGTTTTGCCTTGGTTAATATATTTCACAAACTCAGACAGACCGCCTTCGTAGTCAAACACATGTTCTGCATGAATACGCTCGTCACGCAAAACAATGCGCACGCCCGCGTTTAAGAAAGACAATTCACGTAAACGACGCGCCAAAATATCAACATTGAAAATGGTTTGGCTAAAAGTTTCAGCACTTGGCCAAAAACGGACAGTTGTTCCTGTCGTATCCGTATCCCCCACAACAGTCAGTGGGTAAACCGGATCACCGTGTTTATATTCTTGTTGATGAATATGACCTGCACGATGAATCGTCAGTTCCAACTTACGTGACAAGGCATTCACAACCGATACGCCTACACCATGTAGACCACCTGAAACCTTGTAGCTATTGTCATCAAATTTACCGCCTGCGTGCAGAATGGTTAAAATCACTTCTGCGGCAGAAACCCCTTCTTCAGGGTGAATATCGGTCGGAATACCGCGCCCATTGTCCGATACGCTTACAGATTCATCTTCGTGAATCGTCACCAAAATTTCATCACAGTGACCTGCAAGCGCCTCATCGATCGCATTATCCACCACCTCAAACACCATATGGTGTAAGCCTGAACCATCATCCGTATCGCCAATATACATACCCGGACGTTTACGTACTGCGTCCAATCCACGTAATACTTTGATACTAGAGGAATCATAAGCTTTTTCTGTGGTTTGTTCCGTTTGAGAAGCAGCTTGTTGATCTTTTGAACTCATGGTTTCTCCCTAGCGAAAAATAGGTCTATCCCGTGATGGGTAAAATCTAAAATCATTGTGCGACAACTTGAACTTGACCGTTTTCAACACAGAATAATTGATAAGAAATAGATAAATCATGTAAGTGATTTTTGACTGATTCATACTCTAAAGTGGTAATAAAAACTTGACTACCCAGTTGGCTCAATCGCTCAATTAAACGTTGTTGTGCTGTTAAATCTAATTCTGCTGTCAGATCATCTAATAATACCACAGTTTCCTTATTACAAGCATGTAGCATTGCAATCTGTGACAGTTTTAAGGCTATGATTAACAGCTTTTTTTGTCCACGTGACAGTACGACATCAGCATCGCCAAGGCTTGTTTTTAAACGCAAATCTGCCTTGTGTGGACCATACTCGGTATAGCGCCGTTCAAGGTCTTTTTGATGGTGACTTTGCAGGTCATTCAGTAACCCTAACTCGGTATGAAAGCCAGGGCTATATTCTAACTGAACCTCGATATCTGGCAGCAGGTGTTTTAAATCTTGCTCAAAAAAGCCCTTCCACTGCTCCACAATGCTGACGCGCTGCGAATGCAGCATTTCCCCATAATCACCAAGCATTTTGTTCCACGGCTCCAAATCTGCCAGACTTAGATTCCGTCGTGTTTTTAGTAAACTATTACGCTGTTTTAATGCCCGTGAATAATATTGCCATGCATGATAAAACTCAGGTTCCACGTGGAACATCAGCCAATCTAATAGTTGCCGTCTAGGCTTGGCACCATGATCAATAATATCGGTACTTTGCGGATCAATCAGTTGCAAAGGAAGGATTTTAGCCAATTGACCTTGAGTGGCAATATTGTCGCCATTGACCTTGATGAGCTGTTCACCAGACAACAGCTTTTGCATCCCTATTTTTTCAGAACTGGATTGGGCAAAGACAATCGCGTCTTGGGTATCGGTTTGAATATAGTGTTTCGGAATATGGGTGCGAAAGGAACGCCCTGTCGCCAGCAGATGAATGGCTTCTAAAATTGAGGTTTTACCTGAACCATTTTGTCCATAAAAAACATTAAACGGTTGCAATCCATGGAGAGCAACCGTTCTGAGATTTCGAACACGTTCGATGTTTAAACGCGTGATTTGCATGCCTAAACCTAGGGCTTAAACACGCATTGGCATGACCACATAGGTCTGATCTTGATGGGCTGGATCTTGCACTAGAACCGATTGATTTGCTTCGGTCATCGTCATTGATACATCATCACCATCCAATGCACCTAAAACTTCCAAGATGTATTGGGCATTAAAAGACATTTCCATTGGCGCATTATTATATTGAATCGCCAAATCTTCTACGGCTTCGTCTTGCTCTGGGTTATTGGCACGTAGCTGCAAAGTATCTGCGGCAAAGTTTAAGAACACACCACGTAGTTTTTCATTACTTAAAATCGAAACACGTTGTAAAGATTGCTTAAAGACATCATGTGCAATTAACACATTTTTATCCCCACCACGTGGAATCACACGACGATAATCAGGGAATTTACCGTCAATCAGTTTAGTGGTGAAACGAACCGTTGTATCCCCTTGTTCTTTGTCACGGCTGGCAATAGAAATGGTCACATTCAATAGTTCACGACCAATCAACAACGCCAATTGTTCATCTTCAATGCTCAATAAACGCTGTAGTTCACCCACCGCTTTACGTGGAACAATCGCTTGAATCAATTGAGTGGCATTTGAGCTAGCAACAGTTTCACACAGAGCTAAACGGTGGCCATCTGTGGTCACTGCACGCAGTTGATTATTATCAATTTCGAGCAAGGTTCCTGTGAGATAAAAACGTACATCCTGCACCGCCATAGCAAATGCAGTTTTTTCAAATAGACGCTTTAATTCACGCTGTGTCACCGCAACTTGCGTGCCTTGCGTGTTCTCTGTGGTCAATAACGGGTAATCTTCAGCGGGTAAAGTCCCCAACACAAAACGGCTATTACCGGACTTTAAGATACAACGTTGATCTTCAGTAATTTGTAGGTCTATCAGTGCTGCAGTCGGTAAAGATTTGCAAATATCCATCAGCTTACGTGCAGGAACTGTGGTTTCACCCGCTTGCAAACACGCCCCTTCCGCAAGCGTGGTACTTGCAACCAATTCAACTTCTAGGTCTGAACCTGTAATCGTCAAAGACGCTTGGCTCACTTGCACTTTAACATTTGAAAGAATATTTAAAGTATGGCGACGTTCAACCGCTCCTACGACATGTGATAGAACATTAAGTAAGCTTTCTTTCGCGATTTTTAAACGCACGATACATTCCTCGAAAAACTGAAGATAAAATAATAAATAAATGTGTTTTTAGCAGTGTACTATGCGGCAGAACATGCCGCATTGCAAGAATAGAATTTGAGCAATTTCGCTTAACTTTGCAGCAAGCGTTGCAAGTTTTTATAGTCCTCATTGAAGATCGGATCTTCATCACGCAGACTTAAAACTTTTTCACAAGCATGCATGACAGTACTGTGATCACGACCGCCAAAGGCCATACCAATTTCAGGGAAACTGTCGCCAGTTAACTCACGTGCCAAGCCCATTGCCAATTGGCGTGGACGAGCATAAATACGGGTACGTTTAGGCCCAACCAACTCTTTGAGTGGGATTCTAAAGTACTCACTCACCACACGTTGAATATTTTCAGTACTGATGGTTCGCGCACGAATGGCCAAGACATCTTTTAAAGACTCACGCACAACATCCAAATCAATGGCTGTGCCCTTAAAGCGTGAAATAGCCACCACTTTATTCAGTGCACCTTCCAATTCACGTACGTTTGCAACCACTTGTTGTGCAATAAATAATGCACAATTTCGCGGTAATTCCACATCATTGCTTTCTGCTTTTTTCAGCAAAATTTCAATACGAGTTTCAATATCTGGTGGCTCAACCCCAACCGACAAGCCCCAAGAAAACCGTGAAACCAAGCGTGGATCTAATTCCGTTAATTCTTTTGGATAACGATCAGAAGTCAGAATAATTTGCTTAGATTCATCTAAAAGTGCGTTAAAAGTATAGAAAAACTCAACTAAACTTGCCTCTTTACCCGCCAGCAAATGAATATCATCGACCAACAATAGATCTAATGATCGGCAATTTTTCTTAAACTCTTCCACTTTGCCTTGTTGTAAAGAACTAACAAAATCTTGAACAAAGCTTTCTGCCGTCATATACATGACACGTGCATTGGGTTTGGCTTGTAACAAGGCATTGCCCACCGCTTGCATTAAGTGTGTTTTACCTAAACCAGTGGGACCATATAAAAATAAGGGATTGTGCTGAGAAGCACCTAACTGAGTTAAAACCTTACGACACGTTTCAGCAGCCATTTGGTTTGAACGACCTTCCACAAAAAGTGAGAAGGAAAATAAAGGATTTAACTGGCGTTTACGGCTGTTTTTAGAATTCCCTTCTTCTTTTTCTTTTTTCGAACGTACAACAGGTGCTGGAGCAGACTCTAAAGCCGCAGTCGTCGTTGCAGGTTGCTCACTCGCAGATAAAATTGCACCCGGGCGTGAATCGACTAAAATTTCAACTTTACGTACACGCCCTTCAGAGAGCTGCTCCACTAAAATTGTAATCAACTCTAGGTGATGTTCTTGAATGTAACGTGTCCAATAGGGATTGGGAGCATAAAGACGTAGTGTGTCATTTAACTCTTCTGCAACTAAAGGGCGTATCCACATTGTAAAGACATTCCCAGAGAGCTCTTGTCGCAAGCGAGTTAAGCAGTCCGTCCAAAGCATGTGAAACCCCTATTCATTCCATCGATAATTAATAAAAACACTATGTACCCACCGAAGCGGGTCGCCATTCTAACCAAGTTATCCACATCTGTCATGGAAAATTCTGCAGATATTGCTCAAAAAGCCTGCTTATGAAAATAAATTTAAATTCAAATACTGGTGTGGATAAGTTTATCTGCAAACTGTGGATAGAATATAGCACAAAGTTATCCACAAACTATTAATTTCATAAAAACAATCTTATCCACACCATATTTTATTGTTTTATAATTAAAAAAGTGTCATTTCCACAGAAAAATACCACCCTAATAGTAATAAATTTAAATTTATAAATTTGAATTTATTTATAAGAGACCTGTTTTCTGGGGATAACTGGAGATCCAAAATGAATTTAAATTTAAAAACATGCACAGCAAGTGAATTTAAAGACTTGTGGATAATTGTGTGGGTAATCTTGTTGGTAACTTATATCACTTTAATAAACAATAATCTAGGTTGTGTATAAGAAAAAAGTGCAGTTGTTTAAATGTTATCGAGAAAAGAGCAAGCTCAAGCTGCTGTTACAAATAAAAAGGCTTAATTTCACAAGAAAATCGGTTTTCCATTGACAGCTCAAGCAATGAACACTAAACTCGCGAACCTTCATTGAATGATCATTTTTGGAGTTTCGATATGAAACGTACATTCCAACCATCTGAATTAAAGCGTAAGCGCGTTCATGGTTTCCGTGCTCGTATGGCTACTAAAGCTGGTCGCCAAGTATTAGCTCGTCGTCGTGCAAAAGGTCGTCACAGCTTAACTGTTTAATCAATAGTTAACGCTTAAACGATTTTGGGTGTTATGACTACACTTTATGGCTTCAGCACAGAGGTTCGTATTCGCTGTGCTGCCGATTATAAGAGTGTCTTCGATGGTGCGCTTTTTAAAGTGCATCAGCCCCATTTCTTATTTCTAGCAAAACTGACCGAACAACCTCAAAGTCGTTTGGGTATTGTTGTTGCTAAAAAGAAAGTGCGTCGTGCACACGAAAGAAATAGAGTAAAACGTTTGGCTCGCGAAAGTTTTCGCTTGCATCAACAGCAATTAACTTTAGATATTGTGGTTATGCCTAAAATGGGGATAGAAACAGTGCCTAATGCAGAGTTGCACCAGCAATTACAATTTGCTTGGCAAAAATTACAACGTCTTGCCAAAAAGCATCAAAAAATAGCTCCCTCCCTGCAAAAGTAGAGATGGCCAATGGTCCGGTTACTGCATTGGTTAATTCGATTTTATCAAATTGCGATTAGTCCTTTACTTGGACCGCGTTGTCGTTATATCCCTACATGTTCTCAATATTCATTGGAAGCAGTCCATACACATGGTGCTGTGCGTGGTGTGTGGTTGGCTACTAAACGTATTTGCCGTTGTCATCCTTGGGGTGGATCGGGGTATGACCCTGTTCCAAACAAAAGGATTCGTTTTATCTCTTTTCAGCAAATAGATTCTCAAAAGCATCTGGTTGCTGTACCCTTTCGTGATTGTTTCTTGAACCAAAATCACTCTAACCACTTGGGGTAATCGATATGCAACAATGGGCCAGGTTTGCCATTCTCGGGGCCATGTTTGTTGTCGCTTATTTGCTCATTTTGGCTTGGCAAAAAGATTATGGACATGCTGAGACTCAGCCACAGCCACAACAGGCTGCAGCAGTTTCACATGAAGTATCTGCAGATTTGCCAAATGCTCAAACGGCTTCAGCAGCGTCTGATATGCCACAAGCAAATATCGCGACTCAGCAACCAGCTACAGAAGCAAAAGCATCTGTAAATCAACAGCTTATTTCAGTACAAACTGACCTTTATCATCTTTGGATTAATCCTAAAGGTGGTGATATTGTTCGTATTGAATTGTTAAACCATGACAAGAGCAAAGACAGTAACGAAGCATTTGTCATGCTTGAAAGTGATGCAAAACGTACTTATGTGGCGCAGTCTGGTTTAATTGGTCTTAATGGTCCAGACAGTAACCGTAGCGGTCGTCCAATGTATGAGATTGAAAAATCTGCTTATACATTGAATGATGCCAAAGCGGTTCAAACTGAAGATGGAAAAAGCATCAAAGTGTTAACCGTACCGATGGTACTGAAAACAGCTGATGGTGTGGAAATCATTAAAACCTTTACCTTTAAGCAAGGTGAATATCCTGTTGTTGTGAACCATAAAGTGGTGAACCGCAGTGGTCAAAACTGGCAGGGTCAAATGTTTGGTCAACTCAAACGTGACAACTCTGATGATCCAGGAAAATCGGATCAAGGTATTTTCACGCTGGGCACTTTCTTAGGTGGTGCTTGGGGTTCGCCTGAAGAACATTATAACAAGCTTAAATTTGCTAACTTCAATGAAGAAAAATTGAATGTTGAAGCGAAAGGCGGCTGGGTTGCTATGGTTCAGCACTACTTTGTGAGTGCTTGGATTCCTGGTGACTTAAAATTGACGCAAGCCAATGGTCAACCTTATGTCGCGAAATTAGAGTCGCGTAAGTCAACGGATGATATGAATATCATTGGTTTTACTTCGCCGACGATTACTGTGCCTGCTGGTACAGTGGCTGAGATTGATGCGACTTTCTATTCAGGTCCTAAAGTTCAATCTGAGTTGAAAGAGCTTGCAACAGGTTTAAACCAAACTGTTGATTACGGTTGGTTATGGCCAATTGCGAAATTATTGTTCTTGGGTCTTGAGTTCTTCCACGGTTTAGTGGGTAACTGGGGCTGGGCAATTATTTTGTTAACGGTCTTGGTGAAACTGATTCTTTGGCCATTGTCGTCTAAGAGTTATCGCTCAATGGCGAAAATGCGTGTCATTGCACCTGAAATGCAGCGTATGAAAGAAGAGTTCGGTGAAGACCGCATGCGCTTCTCTCAAGAAATGATGGCACTGTATAAACGTGAACAAGTCAATCCGCTTGCGGGTTGTTTGCCATTGTTATTACAAATGCCAATCTTCCTTGCGTTGTACTGGGTGTTGATGGAGTCTGTTGAGCTTCGTCATGCGCCATGGTTACTTTGGATTCAAGATTTGTCAGCGATGGATCCGTGGTTTATTTTACCGCTGTTAATGGGCGCAACGATGTTCATTCAGCAGTCTTTAAATCCACAACCGGCTGATCCAATGCAAGCGAAAGTTTTCAAAATCATGCCGATTGTTTTCACAGTCTTTATGTTGTTCTTCCCTGCGGGTCTCGTGTTGTACTGGATTGTCAACAACAGTATCACGATTATTCAGCAGACCTTGATCAACAAATCAGTTGAAAAAGACCGTTTGAATAAGGAAAGTGCGTCGAGTTAATCGAGGCAACTTTTCGCGAAAAGCTGAATAAATCCGCTTAAGATGGTAATCTTAGGCGGATTTTTCATTGTGTGACTTTTAAGATTTTTTAGGTGAATGTTATGTACAACCGAACCACGATTGCTGCCATTGCAACACCACCTGGGCGTGGTGGTGTGGGGGTCATTCGCCTATCTGGTCCCAAGTCTTATGAGATTGCACAGGCCTTGACCCAAAAAGATTTACCGAAAGCTCGTTTTGCAGGTTTTCGCCAGTTTTATGATGCATCTGGCGAAGTGATGGATGAGGGCTTAGCGATTTGTTTTCCGAACCCGAACTCGTTTACTGGTGAAGATGTGGTTGAGTTGCAAGGTCATGGTGGCCCTGTCATTCAAAATGCCTTACTGGGGCGTTTGTTGGAGCTCGGTGCGATTGCAGCAAAAGCCGGTGAGTTTTCCATGCGTGCTTTTGAAAATGGCAAACTGGATTTGGTACAGGCTGAAGCGATTGCTGACTTGATTGATGCGACGTCTCAAGCGGCTGCACGTTCTGCGGTACGTTCATTACAAGGCGCATTTTCAACTAAAGTGAATCGTGTGTTGGAGCAATTGATTCATCTACGTTTGCATGTGGAAGCTGCGATTGATTTTCCTGAAGAAGAAATTGATTTTCTTGCGGACGGGAAAATTTTAAATCTTTTAGATGGTGTTACGTCTGCTGTGAATCAAGTGCAACAATCGGCTCGTCAAGGACAGTTGCTGCGTGAAGGTTTACAAGTGGTGATTGCAGGGAAACCGAATGCGGGTAAGTCATCACTGCTCAATGCATTAGCGGGCATTGAACGCGCCATTGTGACGGATATTGCAGGTACGACGCGAGATGTCTTACATGAAAAAATTACCCTGAATGGTTTACCCATTACCTTAACCGATACTGCGGGTTTACGTGAAACCGGCGATATTGTAGAAAAAGAAGGGATTCGTCGTGCCATTAAAGAAATTGAGCAAGCCGACCTGTTACTTTTAGTCTATGACTTAAGCCAAGGCGAAGACCCACTCAAACTGGCGCAAGAATATTTTGCTGAGCATATTGAACCGAAACGTTTAATGCTGATTGGTAATAAGTGTGATTTGATGGAAACAACATCGCATATCGAAGATTTTAATGGCTTCCGTCATATTATGGTTTCGGCAAAGCAAGAAACTGGCGTTCAAGCACTCATAGAAGCGATTACAGCGCATGCAGGCTTCCAGCCAGAAGAAGATACCTTTATTGCGCGTACACGCCATTTAGACGCAATGAAACGTACTCAGCTTTACCTTGCTGAAGCGCGTGAACAATTGGTGGTGTATAACGCAGGTGAGTTGGTCGCAGAGTCGCTACGTTTGGCGCAAAATGCCCTCGGTGAAATTACAGGGGACTTTAGTGCGGATGATTTGCTTGGGAAAATTTTTGGATCATTCTGTATTGGAAAATAACACTGCTATTGATGAAAAAGCCCTCTGATCAGGGCTTTTGATCTTTAAGCCAGACGTATACTGCCCTTATGCGCAAACCACAGATAAAAACACAATAAAGCGATGACAATGCTAAAGCTAATGACCCCGAAACTTAATCCAAAGTGATCTGCCAGATAACCCACAGCTACAATAGGCACAATCGTACCCAAATAACCAATAAAAAGATAAGTCGACATCACCGCAGCACGATTCTCTAAGCTGGTCATGGCATGAATGAGACCAAAGGAACCAATCAAGGTCAGGCCATGTCCGACACCAACGAGAAAATCACTGATAAAGAAAAATGCACTCAGTTGAAATAGCATACACAGCGCCAAAATGCCTAAGCTTGCAATCAAGGTAATTAAGCCATAGTTGAGGCACTTATATGCAGGAATACTTCTGGCAAAATACTGCACCACGGCAGAGACAATGAGAATGCTGGTAATGGCTGAACCGCTGATAAGGGGGCCGTGCCACGGCAAAATATCCCGCACAAATGACGGGGATAAGGATGCAAATAAACTAAACGCGGCAAAGGCACTAAATGCGGTAAATCCAACGATCAAAAACAACTGATGATATTGCACTTCTGGTCGGAGTAGCTTTGGGGCAATACTAAAGGGCTGTGCGGTAAATGTGGGAGACTCAACCCAAAATAAACCAAAGAAACACAGTACAGCACCAAGAATGACCGGTAGATAAGGGCTGACCAAAGGGTATTCTGAAAATTGAGCTATCAGGCCACCAATCAGCGGGCCTAAGCCAAAACCTACTGCGGTAATAATCGAACTGAGCTGCGGCGCAATCTGTTGATGGCTTTTGGGCACGGTATACATCAGTCCCAGTAAGGCCGAAGTGGTCATCAAACCAGATGCAATACCAATAATAAAGCGCCCCAAAGATAAGATGAGAGCATCAGAAGCATAAGCGGAAATCACCAACCCGATGCTGATAAACACCAACCCTACTTGTAAGGTGCGTAAATAGCCAATGCTATTACTGGTCCGGCCGAGAAACAGTAAAGTATAGTCAAACCGCTTAATTACCCATACACTCGTTAAAGAAACGACTAAAAAGCTTATCTATTGAGTTAACCAACCATTTTTTCCTTTTTGCTTTCACCCATGCCCACATTTTTTCAATAGGATTAAGGTCAGGACTATAAGGTGGTAACCAAAGTATTTGATGCCCATGTTGGCTTAATAGATCTTGTATATCTGGTCGTTTATGGAAGGCTGCATTGTCCATGACAATTACACTATTCGAGGGTAGTTCTGGTAATAAAAACTGATCTACCCAAAAATAAAATACATCCGAATTTACTTTGCTATCAAATAAACCCACTGCAAATAACTTACCCTCATGGATTGCTCCTATTGCATTGGTTTGATTTTTTAATTGCCAATTATATGTTCCATAACAAGGAGTTCCCTGTTTTGAATAACCATGAGGTCTATGTTCATGAGATTTAAATCCACTTTCATCAAGATAGATGATCGGGTGTTGATACCTTAATCGGTTTAAATCTTTTAAATACTGCTCTCTGAGTTCTGTTTTTGCTTTCGGGTGCCGTAAGGTCTTTTTTTAACTGTAATATTTAGACGCTTGAGCGCATCTCCAATTGTAGAAGTAGCACAACCAAAACGAGCAGCGCGTTCATATTGATAATCATCGGGATATTGCTCAACATCTGCACGTAAGGCATCATCATCAACTTTAGATGGTTTTCTTGGTCGAGTTCTTTTTATTTCGATTCGCTTTTTCCATTCGACAATTGTATTTTTATTAATTTCGAAGTGCTGAGCAACCGCTCGGATAGATTGACCTTCTTCAAGCTTGGCTAATATTTTTTTTCTAAAATGTATTGGATAACTCATATCAGTATTGTATTGGTTTTTTGACGTGTTGACTATAGCGAGACAACCAAACATATAAGCCACAAAAATATAGGTGATCTGACTCGGCACCAGATGCCATAAGGCTTGATACAGCGGGTAAAGTGGACTGGCTAAGGCAGTCCCCATCGTTCCCATCATTAAGGCGAGGCTGACCATACAAAATGGACGCCAAGAAGTGCTTGTTGTCATGCAAATGCCATGCGGCTCTCTCGGTCAAAACAAGAATATTTTGATGCCCAAGAGAAAAAGGATAGAGAGCAACAGTGTATCGGTTTGTGGAAAAAATGGTCAACTAAAAACTTGAAAAAGAACGCAATAAAACTTAGCCATAGCGTTTCAGCAGTTTTAAGAACTCAGCCAACTCTTCTTCATTGACCTGTTCAGCTTGTGCTAATACATGATGGCGTAAGTGTGCTTCAACCAGTTCATTCATCAGCCCATTGACCGCGCCTTTAATAGCAGCGACTTGTTGTAAAACGTCGATACAACTGGCATCGGGATGTGTAATCGAGAGTTCAACGGCGTTGACCTGCCCTTGTAAGCGCTTCACACGGCTTAAAATTTTTTTATCTTCATGCAAATGACTCAACACATTGCTCCAAAAATAAATATACTAAGGGGGAGTATATTGGTGAATGATTTTAAATGCAAAATACCCCATCACGTCAGCATACGCATCATTTTGATGACGGTAATCCACTGGCACAAAAACGGATTTTAATGGCGACCATTTTAACGGCAGTCATGATGTTATTAGAAGTGATTGGTGGATGGATTTTCCAATCAATGGCTTTGCTGGCGGATGGTTGGCATATGAGTTCGCATATGTTGGCACTGGGTTTGGCTTATTTTGCTTATCGTGCTGCACGGCATTATGCCCATGATCAGCGCTTTAGTTTCGGCACATGGAAAATTGAAATTCTTGCAGGTTACAGCAGTGCTATTTTGCTGATGATAGTGGCGGGTTTTATGGCTTTTCACTCGATTCAGCGTCTATTCTCGCCTGTACAAATTCATTATAACGAAGCGATTCCAATTGCGATTTTAGGCTTATTGGTGAATTTAATCTGTGCATGGTTGCTGCACGATGGTGACCATCACCATCACCATCACCATCACCATCACCATCACCATCACGCTCATGATCATGATCATGCATCAGAAGTACATAGCCATCATCATGATTTAAATCAGAAAGCTGCATTTATGCATGTAGTGGCAGACGCAGTGACTTCCATTTTTGCCATTATTGCGCTGATTTTTGGTAAATATTTGGGCTGGGATTTTCTCGATGCTGCCCTTGGAATCGTAGGATCAATACTGGTAGCCAAATGGGCATTGAGCTTAATGCAAGAAACGGGAAAAACCTTGTTAGATGCTGAAATGGACCATCATGTGGTGGATGAAATTCGAGAGATGGTGGCAGAACTACAGCATACGACCTTGACCGATTTACATGTTTGGAAAGTAGGTAAAGGTAAGTTTTCCTGTATTTTGGCCTTAGAAACAACGGTAGACTTAACTGCGGATCGCGTGCGGGCAATGCTCTCGATTCATGAGGAAATTGTTCATGTCTCGGTGGAAATTAATAGCAATGCTCTCACTGTTCCACGTGAAACTTTGGCCAGTTCATAAGCAAGGCGTGTTGGGTTTCGGTAAAGCCGTGGAAAAAATGATTCAATGCTTGAATAATACGCTCTACACTAGCGCCGTGGTTCTCCGATTGAAAGAGCAAAAAGTGATGATAAAAAAACTGGGTTTGGCACTACTCACAAGTGCAATTGCAAGCATGAGTATGGCCAGCGTAGAAAGTGTTCAAGCCAACTTAAAAAAGAATTATCCAAATATTAATGTTCAAAATATTCAAAAAACAGAAATGTCGGGCATTTATAGTGGATCTTTAGATGGCGAAATTGTGTATTTAGGCGAAGCGGCTGAGCATGTGATTGCAGGTTCGATGGTACGCTTAAAAGATCAGAAAAATTTAAGTGCTGCCTTATATGTGCAACAAAACTCGATTGATTGGAACAAGCTGCCGCTAAAAGATGCCATTAAAAGCGTTAAAGGCAACGGCAAACGCCAATTGGCGGTTTTTTCAGACCCAAACTGTCCTTACTGTAAGCAGTTAGAGGCTGAGCTGAATAAACTGAATGATGTGACCATCTATACCTTTATTTATGCCATTAAGGCGCAATCGATTGCACCGTCGAAACAAGTATTTTGTGAAGCAGATCCTGCCCTCGCATGGAAAAATTTGATTGCGAAAGGGACTCAACCGACGTCGAAAAAACCGTGCGCCAATCCAATTGAGCGCAACATTGAACTCGGTCGTAGTCTGGGTTTACAAGGGACGCCTGTGGTTATTTTCTCAAATGGCTTTAAAGTGAATGGTGCTGTGCCTTCAACCACCATTGAAAATATGTGGCGTGAACTGGGCTTATAAGAGTTCAAAGATACATAAAAAAAGCACCTGAAACGGTGCTTTTTTTTAATGGCTGAGTTTAGGTTTTTTTGGTGACCATGTTGTAAATGAATAGAATAACGATAGCCCCAATAACTGAAGCAATAAAGCCTGCGGCAGAGCCTTCACTATATAGACCAAGTAAACGACCACCATAAGTGGCTACGAGAGAACCTGCAATCCCCAGTAAAGTGGTGACAATAAATCCCGCTTTGTCATCGCCAGGATGGATAGCACGTGCGATGAGACCTGCAATAAAACCAATCACGATTGCAACAATAAGTGACCACATGAGCCAGCTCCTTTTTTTATCATGTCTTTGTTTTTACATCATGTGCAAAAATATCATCGGGCATAATGCTGCTGTGCAGTAGAGCAAATCTGCTAAAAACTGTATGTTTTATGTACTTAGCTTATGATAAAAATAAAAAAAGTGGCCTTCGCCCACTCTTTTATCGATTGATCTTAAAGACCAATTTCACCAATAAATGGCAAATGACGGTACTTTTGGTCGTAGTCTAGGCCATAACCCACAATGAATCGATCTTCGACATTAAAGCCTAAAAACTTCACATCGAGTTCAATTTCACGGCGTGAAGGTTTGCTGACTAAGGTACATAGTTCAATTGAGTTGGGAGAGCGTGTTTCTAAAATTTCTAATACTTTGCTCAAGGTGTTGCCTGAGTCGATGATGTCTTCAATGACCAAGACATCTTTACCGCGAATTTCACCGTCTAAATCTTTTAAAATTTTTACATCACGTGAAGATACCGTACCGCCACCGTAGCTCGAAACCGTCATGAAATCGAGTTCATGGGGTTTTGAAATGGTACGACATAAGTCTGCCATGAAAATGACTGAACCACGTAATAAACCAATCAGTACGAGTTCCTTATCACTGTTTGCATAATGCGCATCGATTTGTGCACCAAGCTCTTTTACTTTCGCTTGAATCTCTTCAGTAGAAATCATTACGCTCATTTGAACGGTCATGGGTAGATACCTAAAAATTAAAAAAAATCAAAAATAAAAAAGGCGTTGACCTGCAACACCTCTATATATGCATTAATTTTAATATATCTCTAAACGAGATGCACCCCTTTTGCCCGCTGAAAATGTAATCATTTCATTGCAGGCGGGATGCAGCTTGGTTTAGAAGCGAAAATCAAAGTTGTTTCAAAACTCGATTAGCTGCTTAAATTTTCGCTATTTGCTACTTAATTTTGCACATAGGCTTTCTGACCAAAAATATAAGTCGCATGAATATTACGGTCATCACCCATGGTCATTAGGGCAAATAACGCATCTTCAATCCCTTTTGCACGTTGTTGACGTAATGCTTGCAACGCAGTTGCTTTGAGATCGAGCACCACAAAGTCGGCTTCTTTGCCCAAATTAAAGTTACCGAGTTTATCATCCAAGCTCAGTGCTTTGGCACCGCCCAGCGTAGCGTGGTAGAGCGATTCAAACGCAGACAATTTATCGCCCTGAAGCTGCTGCACTTTATAGGCTTCATTCAGGGTTTGTAGTTGGTTAAAAGAGGTCCCTGCACCAATGTCTGTACCCAGCCCAACTTTTACCTGCTTGTCCCAAGTCTTATTCAATGGAAATAAACCACTGCCTAAAAATAGGTTGGAGGTCGGACAAAAAGCAATGGCTGAATCCATCTGATGCATGCAGTCCCACTCAGCCTCTTCTAAATGCACGCAGTGGGCAAAGACCGAATGCGAACCGGTTAAGCCAAAGTGATGATAAACATCCAGATAACCTTGCTGCTCAGGGAATAAGTCTTTCACCCAAGCGATTTCATTTTTATTTTCACTTAAATGCGTATGCACATACACATCTGGGTATTCAGCTTTGAGCTGCCCTGCTTTAGCCAGTTGCTCTGGTGTTGAGGTTGGAGCAAAACGTGGCGTAATCGCATACAAGTTACGGCCTTTGCCATGCCATTTTTCAATCAGTGCCTTAGAGTCTGCATAAGCACTGTCAGGTGTGTCGCACAGATCTTCAGGTGCATAACGGTCCATCATGACTTTACCTGCGATCAGACGCATCTGGTGCTGCCCTGCCGCTTCAAATAGTGCATCTACCGATTCGGTATGTACAGTACAGAAGACCAAGGCTGTGGTGGTGCCATTTTTTAGCAGTTCTTGCACAAAGAATTGGGCAATCCGGTCGGCATAGGCTTTATCTGAAAATTGTAATTCAGTTGGGAAGGTATAGGTATTGAGCCATTCAAGTAGCTGTTCACCATAGGCCCCCACCATTTCTGTTTGTGGAAAATGAATGTGGGTGTCGATAAAGCCCGGCACAATCAATTGTTCAGGATAGTGCTGAACCTCGACGCCAACAGGAAGGTGCTGTTGCCCCTCCTGCCAAGATCCAAACCATTGGATTTTGCCATTTTGGCTAATCAGTAAACCATCTTCTACGTAACGCACTTGGTCGTGAATTTCACGCGCTTGGGCAACCGTATTCTGAATATCTAGGAAGCGACCGCGAACCGCCGTCGTTGCAACTATAGAAGACATTTTAAACCTGCGTTTTGACTTTTTTTCGATTGATTGTACCGTAAACTGGATTTTTTTCACGGCTATTTACTGAAGTTTTTATGTGTGTTGTGAACGCTAGATTTTAAATGGAAGACTGGAGCAGTATTTTCTAAAAAATTGAACTGTTTTGAGGCCAGTCATGTACCTGTGCCATCGATAAGATCATGATTTTTTATGCAATACATAAGCACAAGCTTTGAGCTTAAATGATTCAATCTATTCGCAAAATTTTGTTGAGAAAGTCTTTATCTTTAAATGCTGAGTCAGTACAGTGTCGGCATTGATAAAATAAGAGACAATGACCGGCATGTATTTTTGGAATACCAAAGCATTAGCACATGAATTATCTAGTAATACCCTCGATAAAAAGCATTATAAAAATTACTACTTAGTCACAGCGTTGCTGGTTTCAGTGGTGTATTACTACGGCATGTATTCGCCCTATGGTGATGTCCGTGTGATTGGTATCGAGGGACTTCTGACTTTATTGATTATGTTTATCGGGATTCAAAGCGCTTACAAAGCCAATGGCGGTGATGAGGGTGAGCATTTCTTAGGTCGAATCACAGCGTTGTCTTTTCCCATTTTGGTACAAACCACTGTGGCTGGTGTTGTATTTGGTGCAGTGTTATTGGGGCTTTATTTTGCATTTAATCTAGAAGGCACGGCGTTTGACGATTGGTATGAATGGACTATTTCGCTGTTTACCATCTTCCTGCAAATCTTGTTTTTCACGCGTTTAGTGTCTTATATGAAGCGGGTTAAAGCGCATACCATTTAAGCTTGAAAAAAATATTGTCTTCGAATGTATGCCTGCCAGTTTTAGAGTTGACAGGCATTTTCTTTTTCAATCTAAACTTTATTTGATACACGGAAGCGTCATCCGCAACCTGCGTAGTGTTTGGAATAGATTGTTTTTGCAACACAAATTTTTTAATTATAGAAAGTGAATAGGTTTTGCGGAGGACAAATGCGTTCCTTACGAAGCTTCGCTTCTCATTTGGCGAAACAAAAGAATAATTGAGCTCCCAGTATCGAACTTAAAAAAGATAAGACTCTGTCGTGAATAATGAACCGTACCAGGTTTGTCGGAGACTTTTTTATTTAAGTTAGGCCACCTGACCTAACGGGTTAATCTTATCATAGTACATTGCTTCAAACTCAAAAGGCGATACATAACCCAGTGCACTGTGTACACGCTGTTTATTG
>NZ_MVOM01000054.1:0-26568 GCF_002018895.1 Acinetobacter sp. MF4640
TATACTTGAGCAATATGGTTTTCAAGGTTCAATGAGCAAGCGCGGAGACTGTTACGATAATGCACCGATTGAAAGCTTTTGGGGAATACTGAAAAATGAGTTAGTGCATCATTACAACTATCAAACCAGAGAAGAAGCCAAAGCAGATATTATAAAATACATTGAATTATTTTATAATCATCGAAGAATTCAAAAGGGTTTGGGTTTTAAGACACCAAATCAAATGGCCGAAGACTTTTATAAGTTGGCTGCCTAGAATCTCCCAAGGGAAAGTCTCCTGATAATTCAGCGTATATCAGTTTGTTGAACCCTAAAAATATGATGTTCTATAGTAGTTTGGTATTACTGGTTTATTCAAAATTTGATGTTTATACCTTGCTTTTAATGAGTCTCTGGATGGTGGCTGTGGTTCTGATGTGGAATCTGTTGGTGCTTAAGTTATTGAGTTGGAAGCGCTGGAATCATTTTTTATCCCAGCCACTCAGTTGGCTTTATAAGATGTCAGGGGCTTGTTTTCTTGGGTTTGCAATCATGCTCATGGTATCTGGATGATTAAAAATAAGGGATATAGATTAGGTCTCTTATTTTTTAGAATTGATTAAAAGAAAACCTCCGTTATGGGAGGTTTTCTTTTTAGATGAGCTTATTTATAAAATTGCTTTAAGGCGAGCAATGACTTGTTCACACTGTGCAAGATCTGCAACTAGCGCAAGACGCACATGGTTTTCGCCTGGGTTGCCTTGCTCAGTATCGCGTGACAAGTAACGTCCTGGAAGTACTTTGACATGTGCTTTTTCCATGAGCATTTTTGCAAAAGTTTCGTCATTATCTACTTTTAACCAGTAGTAAAAGCCTGCATCTGGTTTTTGTAGGGGCAGTATATGGCCTAATTTCTTTTGAAATAAATCAAATTTTGCACGATATTGCACACGGTTTTCTTCAACATGCGCTTCGTCATCCCATGCTGCAATCGAAGCCAATTGGTGCTGTACAGGCATCGCCGCACCATGATAGGTACGGTATTGTAAATAAGGCTTGAGTAAAGCTGCATCACCAGCGACAAAGCCAGAACGCATACCCGGTAAGTTTGAGCGTTTAGACAGTGAGTGGAATACGACACAGTTTTTGTAGTCGTCTCGGCCTATTTCAGCACAAACTTCGAGTAGGCCCACAGGTGCAGTATCAAACCAAAGCTCTGAATAGCATTCATCCGATGCAATCACAAAACCATATTGGTCTGAAAGTGCGATTAATTTTTTGAATTGTTCTTTTGATAACACCGCACCAGTTGGATTGCCCGGTGTACAGACAAATAACAGAGCTGTTTTCTCCCAGACTTCAGCAGGCACAGCATTAAAGTCACCGAGATAACCATTTTCTTCGGTGCAATTTACAAAATACGGTTTTGCCCCAGCAAGTAAGGCTGCACCTTCATAAATTTGGTAGAACGGATTAGGCATAACCACATAAGGCGCGTTTTCACGATTCACTAATGCTTGAACAAAAGAAAAGATTGCTTCACGAGTGCCAGAAACAGGCAATATATTGTTTTCTGCACTAATCTGATTGAGCCGAAAACGACGGGTTAGCCAGTTTGCAATACTGGTGCGTAACTCGGGTACACCTTTACTGTTTGGGTAGGTCGATAAATGCTGAAAATTATCGATAATGGCTTGTTTCACAAACTCGGGTGCAGGATGCTTAGGCTCACCAATCGAGAGTGGAATGAGGGGTAAGTCTGCGGGAGTAATATCCTGAAATAGTTTATTCAACTTTTCAAAAGGATAAGGATGTAAAAGGGATAAACTCGAGTTCATGAAACAAAATACCAGTGTGTATTGTTAATGTTGACCACAGACCTGACTAGAGGCTTCATCTAAGGCTGATTTTAGTTGTGCAGCAAAAGTTTCAGCTTCAGTTTCGGTCATGGGTTGACCATCTTTTTTGGTGACAAAGAAAATATCTTCGGCACGCTCACCTAGGGTGGCAATTTTAGCAGAGTGAATATCTAGACCTTGCATCATAAACAACCCGCCTACTTTGGCAAGTAAGCCGGGATGGTCAAGTGTTGCAATTTCGACCATGTTTTGTTGCAGTGCTTCATTCAGCGTAATATCAACGGTGTTTTCAATGTCGAAATGGCGTAGCTGACGTGGGATGCGACGTTGCATGAGCCCAGGGTATTTATCTGAATTGGCTAAGGCATCTTTTAACGCTGATAGCACTTTTGCTTCACGTTCAGGATCTGTTAGCAGCGTACCAAAACGGTCAAGCACGACATAAGTGTCTAAACTAAATGCTTTGGTCGCGGTAATAATACGCGCATCTTGTACGTCCAAGTTCATACGATCGAGAATAGCAACCGTTGTTGCAAACAGATTGGGCTGATCTTGGGTATAAATAAAGATTTGTACCGCATCTTGAGCAAATTTACGCTGTGCGCGCATCAAAACCAGCGGTTCAGGGTTATCACCGTGTTGTAAAATAGCACGTGTGTGCCAAGCAATTTCATCGGCAGACTCTTTGAGGAAATATTCATCCCCCAGTTCTTGCCAGACTTTTTCGACATCATCTAGTGCAAACTCTTCGACCAGTTGTTCGCTGGCAGAAAACTTAGTGTCCTCGATGAGCATTTGATAGTCCACAGGACGGCCTAAACCTGAGCGAATCACGTCACGTGCATGGGTATAGAGCTGACGCATGAGAGATGCGCGCCACGTATTCCAAAGTGAAGGATTGGTTGCATTGATATCCGAAACTGTCAACGTATATAGATAATCGAGATGTTCCATGTCGCCCATTTTCTCAGCAAAAGCTTTAACCACATCGGGGTCAGAAATATCTTTCTTTTGAGAGGTAACAGACATGAGTAAATGGTTTTGGATGAGCCATGCGACAAGGTTGCATTCACGTTCGGTAAAACCATGACTACGACAGAATTCAATCGCATCGCTTGCACCTAGCTCACTGTGGTCACCACCGCGGCCTTTCGCGATATCATGGAAAATGGCAGCCAAATAGACAATGTCACGACGTGCCAGACGTTGGAACACGGAACTCACGACAGGGAAGTCCTTGGCAAACTCAGGTTCTTTGAAACGGTTTAAGTTCCGCAGTAACAATAAGGTGTGTGCATCGACCGTATAGATATGGAACAAGTCATATTGCATCAACCCCATAATCTGCCCAAATGCAGGAATATAGTTACCTAAAACGCCATAACGTTTCATTGCCACCATGGTTTCATATAAACGATGGGGTGAGCGAATGATGGCCATAAACAGGGCTTGATGCGCTGGATTATCTCTATATTTTTGGTCAATACGTTTAGCTGCCAAAATTAACAAACGTAGCGTACGCGCGCGAATGCCTGTAATTTCAGGTCGATTGGCCAATATATAGAAAATTTCTAAAATAGCACTTGGAATTTCAGAGAAAATTTTATGGTGTTGAACGGCTAGTTTGCCGTCGACCAGTTTAAAATTTTCATTGATTTCCTCAATGTTACGCTCATAGTTCGGTAGGCGTGGGGTAATCACAGATTCATTGAAATAAGCCAACAGCATTTCATTCAGCGTGGTGACTTGTTGAGCGCTTCGATAATAACGCTTCATGAATTGTTCAATTGGATAATTCGGTGATTTGCCTTCTTCACGCACATAGCCAAACTTTGCGGCAATGTCACGTTGATAGTCGAACAGTAAACGGTTTTCATCACGTTTAGTGAGGCGGTGTAGGTGATGACGAATTTCCCAGAGGAAGCTTTCGGCTTCTTCTAATACCCCTAACTCAAACTCTGAAATAAAGCCTAAGTGCACCAAGTCATAAATACGGTTGACGCGGAAATGCCGCTTAGCAATCCAACCAATTTGGTTAATGTCCCGAATGCCACCCGGCGCGTTTTTAATATCAGGCTCTAGATTACTTTCCGTAAAGTTATGCTGTGCATAGCGTTTGGCCTGTTCTTCCATTTTTGCATCATAGAAGGTTTTGTCTGTCCATGTTTGTGAAACAATGCGTCGTGGCCATTTGGCTAAGTGTTCATTGCCTGTAATTAAACGGGACTCAATGAGGGCAGTAGCAACAGTTAAGTCGGAGGTTGCTTGTTCAACACAGTTGGCAATGGTACGTACACTAATGCCGGGCTTGAAATTGCCGACATCCCAAAGTGAGGAAATAAAGACTGAAATGATTTTCTCTTGTTCTTCGCTAAACTCATCCTCAGACAAGATCATGATGTCTACATCAGAGTAAGGCAGCATCTCTCGGCGACCGTAACCACCTACAGCAAATAAACTTAAGTCTGTCTGATCGAGTTTTGCATATTTCCATAGGAAAATAAGTGCTTCATCGGTCATATTTGAACGCGTTAAAATGATATCGCGGATGGATTGGCCATGATCAAAACTTTCTTGTAATTGATTTTCGACATCACTACGCCATTGATTAATCGCTTTGATGTCGTGATTGCTGCTGACATAGTTAAGCAGTGGAGAAGTATTGATCATGAACCGTATCCGTATATTTTAACAACGCTTAATTTTGATGAACGCTCACTAGTCCAGCAGCTTCGGCCGCCAGTTCACGCGCTTGGTCGGTTGTTTCAGCACGTGCTGTCGCAACGCCCATACGGCGACGTGTAAAGCCTTCTGGTTTTCCAAAAATGCGTAAATCAGTATTTGGGTTTGCCAAAGCAAGATTTAAGCCAGAAAAAGATAAGTTATTATCATCTACGCCTGCATAGATGACGGCACTCGCTGCAATGCTATGACGTGCTGTATTTACAGGTAGACCCAAAATCGCACGTGCGTGTAGTTCAAATTCACTTTGGAACTGAGAGGCAAGTGTCACAAGACCTGTGTCATGTGGGCGTGGCGATACTTCACTAAACCACACTTTATCGCCTTTGACAAAGAGTTCTACACCGAAAATACCGCAGCCACCTAATGCGATGGTGACTTTATTGGCAATACGCTTTGCTTCGTCAAGGGCTGCTGGTGTCATGGCTTGAGGCTGCCAGCTTTCCACATAGTCACCCGCGTCTTGGTGGTGACCAATTGGGTCGCAGTACGAAGTTTCAATTTCACCTGTTTCAGGGTTTTTTGAACGTACCGTTAATAGCGTAATTTCAAAATCAAAATCAATTTGTGATTCTACAATGACTGTCCCTTGATTTACACGACCACCTGTTTGCGCATATTCCCACGCAGCATCTACTTCTGAAAACTCTTTTACGCGGGATTGGCCTTTGCCAGAAGAGGACATGACTGGTTTAACAAAGTTTGGATAACCAATGTCATCACATGCAGCACGGAAAGATTCTAAAGTATCTGCAAAACGGTAAGCCGATGTCGGTAAGCCCAGTTCTTCCGCAGCTAAACGACGGATGCCTTCACGGTTCATGGTTAAATTGACCGCTTTTGCAGAGGGAATGACTGTGGCAATATTATCTTGTTCGATTTCAATCAATACTTGCGTTGCAATGGCTTCAATTTCGGGAATAATTAAATTCGGCTTAACGTCCTGAATGAGTTGTTTAAGCGCTGTCGCATCTGCCATATTTAAAGTATAGGCATAGTGTGCCACTTGCATTGCAGGAGCATGATCGTAACGGTCAGCAGCATGAACTTCTACACCTAAACGTTGTAAAGAAATCACAACTTCTTTCCCAAGCTCTCCAGAACCCAATAGCAGGACTTTAAATGCTGAAGGCTGAAGTGGAGTACCAATAGTAACGCTCATGTAAATCATCCATGCTTGATTTTATGGGCTTTTAGCATAGCAGAACTCTGAAAGGTGTTCAGGGTTCATTCACATAAATTAATGATATTGTCCAACAATTTTTTTTATAAAGCTGTGTATTCCAAAGTCAAAATTTTCATGCAAAAAGGATGTTCAATAAATTTTTCCAGTCAAGCTGGAAATGACTTACACAGCTGAGCGCTTCAAGTTTTGATGGATGCAAGATATGGGTTAAAAAGGCATAGGAATATAGGTATAAACCAAACCATAGCTCAGTGCTGCGGTGAGTGTAGCGGGGACAATTTGCTTAAACTTGAAATAAAGTCCGGCTAATACGACGAAGCCGACTAACATGGCAAAACTTTTATTGGGTGTATCTAACAGTGGTGGCAAAGTTGCAACCACAAGCATTGAACTAATCGCCGCAATACCAATCGAACCCAATGCAATTTTTAACCATAGAGCACCGCGCTTTTGTGAACCTTGCTGGAACTTTTGAATGACGAAGAATGGGCCAAAGCGTGAAGCAAAATTTGCAATACCCACTACAATGCCGACCAAAATAATTTCGATATTCATGCTTGATCTCCCATATGTTCAGGGTCTGGTTTTTTCAGTACATAGTGCTTAAACAAGCCTGCAAAAATACCCGAACTGATACCAATAAAAATCGCAGCAGATAAGTCAATAAAATAGCAGGCAATGGCAGATACAAGAATGGTCACAGCCACCACAAAAGTGTGTTTCTTTTCAAAAGCTGCCAATAAGAAACTTAAGAACAGTGCTGGTAATAGAAAGTCTAGAGCGGCTTGTAAAAACTGGGGTAAATGACTGACTTGGTCTGCAAACATTCCACCCAGAAAAGAACCTGTAGCCCATGCGAGCCAACTAAACAGGCTTAAACCGAGCATCCAAGACTCAGACCACTCTTGACGGCGTTGTGACAGTTTAATCATACCTGAGGCAAAGACTTCGTCGGTTAGCCCCCATGACCATATAGCAGTTTTCTTTAGGTTCAGTTTATCTTGAATTAAGTTTTGTAGCGCAGGGCCATAGAGTAAGTGACGAATATCTAGGGCAATTACAGTGAGGGCGGTCATCCAAATAGACGTACCACTACCCAATAGTGCAACCACTAAAAACTGACTGGCCCCTGCATACATTGAGCAGGATAAAAATAAGGCCTCCCATGCACTAAAGCCAAATTGGGTTGCAGATACACCAAAGGCAAAAGAAACAGGTAGATAGGTAAAGATAATCGCTTGGCTATCCTTAGCTCCTTGCCAAAAGCCAGCAGCTTGCACAGGAGTGGGATTAAGTTCGGACACAACACACCTTGAAGAAGACTTTATCAATAGGTCAAAATTGATTGTGTATTGTAACTGAATTCACTAGCATAGTGCCCTATTGTTTGTTGAGGCGTTTAACCATGTTGAAGCTCGAATTACGTACTTTAGGGCTGACTGCAATCATTGTAAGCAGTTTACTTTTGCAAGCTTGTGGGCAGTCAGAACAAGCTCCTGAACAAAAAGTAGAAATTAAGGCTGCGCCAAAAATTACCAATGACGCTACGGAATATGCCCAGCGTGCTTGGGTGTTTATCAATGAAGTAGATGGCTTGGTATATAACAAGCAACTGGATCAGATTGAAGCTAAAGTCCGTCATCCTGCACGTAAACTCGGTACGGACTGGCGTATTAATGTCAAAATGACAGACTCAGTAACCGAAGGAAAATACGCACTGTGTCGTAAAGCCTTGACCAGTTTAGAAGTGTGGGCACGTGAGACCTTAGACGGTTCGTCAAGTGTTGCACAGAAACAGAGCGATTATGAACGTGATAAAGCACAATGTCGGGGCGCAATTGATAACCCAAGTTTAGGCAATACAGACCCTAAAAAAGTGGGTGTCTAAGACCGATATAGTATGACCAAAAGCGAGTTTTAAAAACTCGCTTTTTTATGGTTAGAGCTTTAATGAAAAATATAATAAGAATAGTACATTATCCCAATGCATTAAAATATCGGAATTGAGTCGAATTTTGAGGGTTAATTTAAAAAATTAGTTGTTGCGTTTTTTACATTAGCTGCCTGTCAAACACGGTGACAGAAGTTTCAAGTCGGGGAGACGAATAGCCAAGACATTAGGCCGTGTAGCAATATTTCTATACATTCCTTCTATGTGAATTACACTATTAAGGCGCACACTTGATGGTCTATTCTGAGCTATGTGCCATTTTATGCAGCATTGCAGGATCTAAAATCTTAATCTTTTTAAAAGCAATTGCCAGTATTCCTTGTTTTTCTAAGTTTTGAAGTTCTTGGTTGATGGTTTGGCGTGAACACATTAGCATTTGAGCCAGTTGCTCCTGTGATAAATGGATTTCATCATTGGTAATTGACAAATGGTTGCCATAACCGCTTAAAATAAACAGTAAGCGTTGAGCCAGTCGTTGACTGATATTTTGACTTTGGATTGCGATCAGTTCTAAAAAAGCGAGGCGTAACTTCTGTGAAGCAAGCTGTGCAATATGAAACCAAAATTCTGGCTTGTCTTGGATAAATGCCTCAACATCGCGTTTAGGTAGATGGAGGAGGGTACTTTTTTGAATAGCAATCGCATCGTGCGAACGCGGTTGCTGATCTATTAATGAAATTTCTCCAAACCACATAATCGGTTCAGCAATTGCTGCAACTGCTTCTTTACCCTCAATGTCGACATGACCTAAACGAATTGCGCCGTTCAAGACTGCATAGATACCATCAAATAAATCTCCTGAGCGAAAAACAGCATGGTCTTTTGCAGCGTTAATATATTTGGCATGTTGCACAATATACTGTTGATAGGCGTGTGGTAGTTTGGCGAACCAATTGTTATTGAGTAATTGTTGTTGATGTTGAACTTCCAGCATTCCGCGTCCTTTCGTGATTGATCGAGCAACTTGTCAGGTCGACGACAACTTGATGGGCTGTTTTCCTTTAAAGTTATTCTATATCGTGATCAATATCATGCAATAAGGAAATACAGTATGAGTAAATTAGAAAAATTATTAAGTCAGTATGCAGCTTATCATCTTGATCATAAAAATATCGTGACCCACTTTGTGGGGATTCCGCTGATTGTGTTTTCAATTATGTGTTTAACCGCAAGAGCTGGCATGACTATTGGCAGTTTTGAAATTACCTTGGCGATGGTTTTGATATTAGCGAGTATTGTTTACTACTTAAGCTTAGATCGAATTTTTGGTGTGATCATGCTAGTGATCTATGCCATGGCTTATCCATTGGCGTATAAAATTGCACAGTTTGATTTGGGGCTTTGGTTAAGTCTCAGTATTGGTATTTTTCTTGTCGGCTGGGCGTTTCAGTTTGTCGGGCATTTCTATGAGAAGAAAAAACCAGCCTTTATGGATGATGTGATTGGCCTAGCCATTGGTCCACTATTTGTTTTGGCGGAAATGGTGTTTATGCTTGGTTTTAGAAAAGACATTGAACAACGCATGTTAGATGAAGCGCGTAAACAGCGTGCTGCAATGGATAATAAACATGTCTCTGTGACATCACATTAACTGAATTATTTTATCGATAAAAAAGCCAGTGAATTTCACTGGCTTTTTTTTATGCTGTTTTAAGATGTCTTCGCGACTTTATGTATATCTGGTTGAGCTTTGGGTGTATTCGGGTTTGAAGCATGAGCATCTTTATGGGATTTATTGGTCACATCATTGGCTTTCATTGAATCATGTTTCACCATTTTATCCTGTTTCATGGCTTGATCGTGTTTGGCCGTTTTGGCTTGTTTCATTGCCTGATCATGTTTTGCCACGTTCATGGTTGCGACGCACTTACCACCTTTATGATTTGCACCTGTACCACCCGACAGTGTTGTTCCTTGTGGGCATGCAAATGCTGTAGCGCTAAGCGTTGTGAATAAACCTGCTGCAATAAATGTGCTGATCTTTTTCATTTTCGTTTGTTCAATGAAGGCATTAGTGCCTGTGATTAAATTAGCGATAATACGAAAGAATACAAGTGATAATATTGTGTGAGATCCAAACGGATCAGGTGTTCATATGTTATTTAATGCTGTTTTTAAGCTTGGTTTAAGCTTATAAAAAAACCCGATGGGTATCGGGTTTTTTTATATTCGGAACGACTTATACGTTAAAGCGGAAGTGTAGAACATCACCGTCTTGAACGATGTACGTTTTACCTTCTAAACGCCATTTACCTGCTTCTTTCGCGCCTGCTTCACCGTTGTATTGAACGAAGTCGTTATAAGCAACACATTCAGCACGGATAAAGCCTTTTTCGAAGTCAGTGTGGATTACACCCGCCGCTTGTGGTGCAGTTGCACCCACTTTAACGGTCCAAGCACGAACTTCTTGTACACCCGCCGTGAAGTAAGTCTGTAAACCTAAAAGACCGTAGCCTGCGCGAATTACCACGTTTAGGCCCGGCTCTTCCATGCCTAAAGCTTCAAGGAACTCAGCACGGTCTTCGTCTTCAAGCAGTGAAATTTCAGCTTCGATTTGGTTGCAAAGCGGAACTACGATTGCATTTTCTTCAGCTGCAAGTTTTTTCACAGCATCTAAATGCGGGTTGTTTTCAAAACCATCTTCTGCAACGTTTGCAATATACATGGTTGGTTTTAAAGTCATTAAGCCAAAACCGCGAACCAATTTACGTTCGTCGTCATCTAGGTCAGCTGCACGAGCAGGTTTGCCTTCATCAAGTAAAGGTAAAATTTTGTCTAAAACCGCTTTGGTTGCGAGCGCTTCTTTGTCGCCACCTTTTGCAGATTTTGCTAAACGAGTCACTGCTTTTGTCACAGTTTCTAAGTCAGCAAGTGCAAGTTCCGTATTGATGGTTGCGATGTCATCAAGCGGGTCAATTTTACCGTTAACGTGAATGACGTTTTCATCTTCAAAACAGCGTACAACGTGAGCAATCGCATCCGTTTCACGGATATTTGCAAGGAATTGGTTCCCCAAGCCTTCACCTTTAGATGCACCAGCAACTAAACCTGCGATGTCTACAAATTCCATCGTCGTTGGAATCACACGTTGAGGTTTTACAATCGCTGTTAATTTGTCTAAACGTGGATCTGGCACAGGAACGATGCCTGTGTTTGGTTCAATGGTACAGAATGGGAAGTTTTCAGCAGCAATAGCAGCTTTAGTCAATGCATTGAAAAGTGTAGATTTACCAACGTTCGGCAAGCCGACAATACCGCAATTAAAACCCATGAAATAACTCACAACGTGTTATATAAAAATTGCCAGTGATTTTACATGAAAGCCATGACAAAGTCAGGTCTCAGGGACGAAGAATCAAAGTTGTAAATCATGTTGTGGGCAGAACTTCCTCATTTAAGCCCTATATACGAGCCTTTTAAGCCTTTTCTTTTAATAAAGAAACCAGATTTAATAGATCCGTTGCATGTAGATTATTGTCTATGCAAGGACTAGAGTCTTTCAATTGAGCTGAACCATTCTCAAAGGGGCGTTCAATATACGCCGTCAGAAGTCCACAGCCACGCGCTGCAGCAAGGTCATCTTGATGGGTGGCAACCATCATCACTTGATTTGGTGCAACATTGAGAAAGTCTGCGACACCTAAATAGGTTTTGGGAGAGGGTTTGTAGGCTTTGAAATTTTCAGCAGAGAAAATAGTGTCCCAAGGTAATTTTGCGTACTTTGCCAGATCGACCAATAAGCGAATGTTGCCATTTGAAAGGGTGCAAATAATATAATCTTGTTTTAATTGATTGAGTGCTGCAACTGAATCTGGCCAAGGGTTGAGACGATGCCAAATAAAGTTTAAATCATTCTTTTGTGCTTCGGTCAGTGTGGAGATTTGATATTTGACTAAAAGCTCATCCAAAATGAGACGGTGAATATCATCAATGGAGGTCCACGGCTGCTGACCTGACAAAACCTGATCCATTGCAGGTCGATAGCCTGCTCGCCAGTCTAATGCAAATTGGTTGGCATCAATGTTCAAGGCTAGACTTTTCACTTCTTGAACGATTGAAGAATGCCAGTCCACAACAGTTCCAAAGATGTCGAAAGCGAGTACTTTAATTTTAGGGGAATGATGCATATTGAGGTAGTTATTCTTATTTAGCTTTGAAGATACGTTATAGCTTATTCATTTCTATCTGTATATTGAGAGCTATATTTTCTATGTGAATTTCAAAGAAAAACAATGTTGATTAGACTGCTGTCATAAATCAGAAGCGATTATAAATGGGTAGTGAACTTCATATTGAAACACCCTCCTCAGAAAAAGGAGGGCTAAAAAACTTAAGTGGACAGTATAGTCTCTGCTTTATATAGGAAATGGGATTAAACCTTCCTTTTATCGAGTTGATTTGCCAGATTGTCTCCAATCACTTGCACACACATCACCAAAATCACGAGCACGACAATCACGGCCAACATGATTTGCATATCAAAACGCTGATAACCATAGCGATAGGCAATATCGCCTAAACCACCTGCACCAATGGCACCTGCAATGGCAGAGGAGTTAATCATGGTCACAATGGTCACGGTAAAACCCGCGACAATTCCTGGTAGCGCTTCAGGTAACAACACATGCCAAATGATTTGAGTACGGTTACAGCCGATGGCTTGCGCAGCCTCAATCAAACCTTGATCTACTTCGCGTAAACTGACTTCTGCAATTCGTGCAAAAAAGGGGATTGCAGCCAAGGTTAAAGGGACAACTGCTGCCCAAACACCATAACTGGTGCCTACAATCCAACGGGTGAGTGGAATGAGGGCCACCATCAAAATCAGGAAGGGAACGGAACGAGTGATATTTACCAACCAGCCTAAACTATGGTTAATACTTTTGGAAGGATAAATGCCATGCTCAGAGGTGCTGACTAGAACCACTGCCATTGGAAGACCAATGAGCAAGGCAAAAAATGCGGATGCGCCGACCATGATTAAGGTATCGATGGTGCCTGTCAGTAATAAATCAATGAGTTGGTCGTGCATAGCCAAGTACCTCTACATGTGTCACATGCGCTTTTAGTTTTTGTAGTAGCGATTGAATTTCTAAGTCCTGTGCAGGAACAGCAATAACCAATGTTCCAATTAAATGGTTTTGGATGGTGTCGACCTGACTTTGATATAAATGCACAGTTTGTGGAAAGTGCTCCAAAATCTGTTTTAAGTCAGGGGGATGATGCGCATCTGACGTCGAGCTAATTTTGAAAATGGCATGTGTATCGAGCTGCGTAGGTTCAGCATTTAAGCGAAAAGGCAAATTGAGTTGTTCTAGATTCAGTAGTTCTTGGGTAATGCCTTGCTGGGGTTGAGAAAACACCGACCAAACTTCACCTGATTCCACAATTTTACCAGCATCGATGACCACCACCTGATCGCAGATTTCCCGAATCACTTGCATTTCATGGGTAATCAAGACAATGGTGATACCCAGCTTTTGATTAATCTCTTTGAGTAGCGACAACACTACAGAGGTGCTTTCTGGATCAAGTGCCGATGTCGCTTCATCACAGAGTAAAATTTCAGGATGGTGAACCAATGCACGGGCAATGCCCACGCGCTGCTTTTGGCCTCCAGACAGTTGTGATGGGTAGTGCTGAGTCTTATCGCTCAGCCCGACCAACTGTAAAACCTCGTTGACACGTTGTTCGATGTCTTGTTTGGGATAATTGGCCACTTTGAGGGGCAGTGCGACATTTTCATAGACTGTTTTGGCAGACATTAAATTGAAATGCTGGAAAATCATACCAATGCGTTGGCGGAGCTGAATCAGCTCAGCATGGCTCAATGCCGTCAAGTCTTGTTGATGAATATGGATATGACCTTCACTGATACTTTCTAAACCATTTAAGGTGCGGAGCAGGGAAGATTTACCTGCACCACTTTTGCCAATAATGCCAAACACTTTCCCTGTCGGGATGTCTAGGTCAATATTTTTGAGTGCATGTACAATTTGACCTTGTACTGCATAGTGTTTGTTTAAGTTACGAATTTTGATATGTGGAATTGAAAAATCCACATGAGAACCAAAGCTGACCATTCTTTTTCTCCTTATTTCCAGCCTTCAAACCACAGACCTTGGCCAAAATCACGATCTAAAATCTCTTGAACGTGTTTTGAGTTTTGAAATGCTTGCACAAAGGCCGTAAGTTTTTGGTTTTGATCTGGATAGTCTTTACGTGTTACAAATAAAATGGCGTATTTCTTGTCTATCGGATCAAGAAAAAGGGCATGATGCGGATCTGTGACCTTGGCCATTTTTAAATAATGCGGGAAGCCAAAAATTAAATCAGCATCATTAAACGCATGTGCAGTTTGTGGGCCTTCGACTTCAATAAACTGAAGCTGTTTGGGATTGCTCACAATATCTTTTACGGTAGACAGTTCATTGTTGAGGTCTTTGAGCTGAATCAAACCCGCACGATGCAGTAAAATTAAGGCACGCGCCGAATTCACAGGGTCATTCGGGATGACCACACGTGCTTGAGCTGGTAGTGCATCTAAGGACTTATATTTTTTAGAATACAGTCCGACATGACTTCCTGTTCCTGTGGCGAAAGCGTGCAAATCATAGTTTGTTTCGCGAATCGCATTGCGTAGAAAGACACTTTGCTGAAAAAAATTGGCATCAATGTCACCATTTTGCACAGCAACATTTGGCGCATGCCAGTCCGAGAATTCAACCAGTTTGACTTGAATGCCTTGCTTTTTTACGTCGTCAGCCACGCTTTGTAGCAGTTCGGCATAAGGTGGGCTAATACCAATCGTTAAGACATCATCTTGCGCATTGCTTTTGCTATAGCGGTAACCCGCTAGAGCAAAAATTGTCACGATGATGCTTAAGCCAATCAGCCATTTTTTTCGATTTTGAATGAAAGATTGCGTCATGGCTTATACTCACTTCCAACCTGGGAACCAAAGTTTTTCACCAATTTCACTATTCAAAGTCTGTTTAACTTTGTCTGATGTTTGATAAATCTTGATGAATTTTTCAAGTTGCGCGGCTTTCTCTGGATGTTGCTGTTGGTAGTCGTCACGCACCACAAATAAAATCGAATACAGGGTGTTGGTGTTGTCATCTAAGATGAGGGCATCATTTGGGTCGATGGTTTTTGCAAGACGTAAATAATGTGGATAGCTAAAGACCAAGTCAGCATCATCAACGGCACGTGCAGTTTGTGGACCTTCAACTTCAATAAACTGGAGCTTTTTAGGATTGCTGACAATATCTTGCAGGTTGGATAGGTGATTGTTTGGATCTTTTAAGCTAATCAATTTAGCCTGTTGTAACAGTAAAAGCGCACGACCTTGATTTACTGGATCATTTGGAATAACTGTACGTGCATTTTCAGGAATCGCATCAATCGAGTCATATTTTTTTGAATATAAACCGACGTGTGTGGTGACGCCTTTATCCAGTGCTTTCAGTTTAAATTGAGTTTCTTTGATAGCGTTATCTAAGAAGGGCTGATGCTGAAAATAGTTAGCATCAATATCACCATGGTTGAGCGTGATATTGGGGGTATTCCAATCCGAAAACTCGACCAGTTTGACGTTGATGCCTTGCTGTTTTGCTTCTTCCACAGCCACCTTTAACGGATTGGCAAAGGGTGGGCTGATCCCAATCACCAGTTCAGTGTTGCTCGATTTTTTATGATAAGACCACGCCACCAGTGCAATGACGATGGCGGCGACAATTACCCCAATAACGGTAAATTTTGTTTTTGCAGTTTGAGCCATGATATTTCTCGTATTTTAAAATTTATGCGGTTTGTTTTTGCTGTGTTTTAGGATGAGAGCTCGAGCTTTGACATCGATACTGCTGTACTGGGTGGTCTGCGGCCAGTCGGTCACCTTGAGCGAATAATTTGTGGCGTAAACTACCTGTTTCATAGGCGGTTTTATAACGTCCACGCTCTTGTAATTCTGGGATGACCCAACGAATAAAGTCTTGATGTGACTCTGGGGCAACGGTTCGTGTGAGATTAAAGCCGTCTACGCCAGTTTCATCTAAGAGCTGAATGAGTTTCTCTGCTACAGTTTTTCCACTCCCGACGATCAGTGGATAGCGTCCACCGAGTACATGCTGGGCTTTCAAATCAGCTCGCGTAACTTTTTGCTCTTTAAATTTGTGATTGACCGAGGCAATGCTATTGGTTTGTTTGTAAGGAATCGCTTCATCATCTGTGAACTGTGCCAAGTCAATTCCGACTGAACTTGAAAAATGCGCCTAACCAGCTTCTGGACTGGCATAGCGAATATATTCGGCGAGTTTTTCTTGTGCGAGTTCATCCGTTTCTGCAGTCACTACACTAATGCCGACAAAGAGTTTAATGGCTTGCTCATCACGACCATGGCTTAATGCAAGCGCACGAATCTTATCGACTTGCTGTTTCAGTTTTTCAGGCGTGTCAGCACCAATAAACATGGCTTCAGCATGCTGAGTTGCGAAAGCTAAGCCTTTACTTGAAGCGCCCGCTTGATAAAGTACAGGCGTCCGCTGAATAGATGGAGAAACTTGAAAAACGCCCTGGCTTTGGAAAAATTTGCCTTGATGCTGTATGGCGTGAACTTTTGAAGGGTCGGTAAAGACACGGTTTAACTTATCTTTTTGGACGGCATCGTCCTCCCAAGAACCTTCCCAAAATTTATAGCAAAGTTCGAGAAACTCTTCAGCTTGCTCATAACGTAAGTCGTGATCTTTTAAACCTTTTTGACCAATTAATCGTTCTGCGCTGTCTAAGTAACCCGTGACAATGTTCCAACCAATACGACCGTGGGTTAAATGGTCAAGGCTTGCAAAGCGCCGTGCAAACTGATAAGGCGACTCATAGCTCAAGTTCACAGTGACGCCAAACCCTAAGTGCTGTGTAACGGCAGCCATTGCAGAAACGAGTGTACTTGGGTCATGGCTTGGAAGTTGAATTGACTCTTTTAGGGTTAAATCCAGACCATTTTGATAAACATCGTAGACACCCGTAATGTCGGCGATAAACAAACCATCAAATAAACCTTGCTCTAAAGTTTGCGCCAAATCGGTCCAATAGCTGAGCTCATTAAAACGATGCGACTCATCGCGTGGGTGTGTCCACAAACCATGATTGATATGACCTACGCTATTCATATCAAAGGCATTCAGGATGATTTGTTTCGTGTTTTTATTTTGAGATGATAGTGTCATTACAATGTCCCTCTGCGTGGCGGAAGTACACCGTTAAGAAGATAATTGGCAATGAAGTAATATTTCCAACGTGACGCATCATGTAGCGTGTGAACACGGGCATTACGCCAAAAACGGTCTAGGCCATCTTCACGCTGACTACCACGACTGCCTGCCAGTTCAATCAATTTCGAAGCGGCTTTTAATGCGGTTTCTGTGCTATGTGCACGAACTTTCGCTACATCGAGAGAAGCTTTTGCAATGTTCTCTATGGTTGGTTGGGGACGTGCTGCATCGATTGAACGAGCCGCTTGTTTGAGTAGGACTTCACTGGCACGCACATCGGCAACCACGCGTCCTAGTTCAAACTGTGTTAAAGGGTCATCAGTTGCCTGTTCAACAGCAGAGTCAATCCATGGCCGAGCCTGACGCACACGAACCAGTGTTTCCTCAAAAGCAGCACGCGCGATACCCGTTTCAATTGCAGCATGCATAATTTGCGCAAAAGGCCCAACCAGAGTCGGTCTAGAAAAAGCGGTATCGAAAAGAACAATATCTTCTGCATCTACAGCAACATGATTGAATTTGACTGTACCGCTGCCTGTGGTGCGTTGACCAAAACCAGACCAATCATCTATCAGTTCGAGTCCTTGGCTACTCCGTGGGATAAAGACAAGAAACTCTTTGTCATCGGCATCTTTGACTAAAGTGGGGATGCGGTCTGCAAACAGACTGCCTGTGCAATAAAACTTTTCACCATTGACCACATAGCCTTGTTCAGTTTGGCTGAGTGCAGTTTGTTTTTGTGTTGCGTTTTTAGTTTTAAACTCTGCCAAGGCATTACCAAAGCGTGCACCTTTTAGCACTTCTGCATAGAGTTTACGCTTTTGTTGTTCAGTGCCGTTGTTACGTAAAACCTCTAAGGCATAGAAATGGTTCTGGGGAATTTGTCCAATCGAACCATCCACACCACTCATCAGTGCGATAATTTGCGCGATCGTATAACTGGAAGCATCTGCGCCCCCGAATTCCTTCGGAACAGTAATAGCCCAAAGCCCAGATTGGCTATAGGCTTCGATTTCCTCAAAAGGCAAAATTCGTTCAGCATCACGTTGGATGGCCTGATGTTTAAACTGCTCAGCCAAATTTTTGGCAATCTCTAAGGCTTCGGCATCGCTTTGAATAATATGTGCATACGCTGCGTTTCGGGATTGAAATGGAAGAATAGGTTGAAATGAAGTCATGACGTTCTCCTTAAATCCAAGCATGGCGAGCAGGAAAAGTGTTGTTCAAATAGTAGTTACCCAGTGCATGCAGCTTCCAGCGGATCGGGTCGTGTAAGGTATGCACACGTGCATTGCGCCAATGTTGATCTAAATTATGTTGGCTTAGGCTCGAACGACTGCCGCCAAGCTCTAGGAGTTTTTCAGAAATTTGTAGTGCAGCATCGTTAGCATAGACCTTCGCTTCGGCGACTAAAATAGAGGCTTTAGCTGCTTGTTCGGTACTGACAACGCTCAGTTGGTCGAGCTCATCTAAATATTCAGCAGCTTCATCGAGCAGTAGGATAGCGGCATCTAACAGGACAGCGGATTTGCCGACTTCTTGTAAGATGTAATGTTCAAAACTGGCTTTCTCAACTTGCGCATCGACAATCGGTCGGGCTTTTTTAACTGCTGACAAAGTATCTTCAAATGCAGCTTCTGCAATACCGACATCAATCGCAACTTGCATTAACTGCGAGAAAGCACCACGGTAATTGACGTCTTCAACCAGTTTCCGCTCATCAAAAATAAGTAGTGGATCGATTTCAACCCGCTGTAATTTTACTGTGCCGCTTGAAGTTGTACGCTGACCAAAACCATTCCAGTTATCGATAACTTCCACACCTTGTGCTGTGGCATCAACAAGAGTCAGTACCACATACCCTTCAGGGTGAATGGCTTTAATGGCTAACCAATGGGCAAAGCTACTGCCTGTAGAGTAGAACTTTTCACCATCGACATAGTAATGACCATTTTCAATACTTAATGTCGTACTCAGAGTTTTAGTATCTTTGGTATTTCGTTCGGGGCCGCCATTGGCAAGGCGTTTGCCGTTTAATATTTCATTAAAAATAAACTGTTTTTGTTGTTCGCTGCCCAAGATATCAATCATGTTGAGCAGCGCAATTTGGTTTTGTGGAATTTGGCCAACACTTGAGTCGGCTTTATTAATAATGCGAAAAACCTGAGCTAAGGTTTTGTTGGAAACAAATGCGCCTCCAAAAGCTTGAGGAATACGAATACCGCCTAATCCTTTTTGGCTAAATAACTCGACTTCAGCAAAAGGAAGCTGACGGTTCTGATCACGTTGATCCCGACCTTCTAAGGCAAAGTCAGCGACATGATAGGCTGCATTAATCGCATCTTGATCATTTTGTATCACGTGAATATTTTTAGAGAGTGTATGAGACATAAAAGCACCTTTACTTAATGCCTATACGCTACTTGGGATTGCTTGAATGATTAAATGAAGGATTTTGAATTACTTAGCAGCTTAAAAGTTAAAAATAAAATATGCTAAGTTTAATCATTTAGATGATATGTTAAGAATTTGAAAAATAAGAAATAACTAATTTAACTGAGGACTGAATGGGATGATCAAAGTCTTACTTATCAAGATTTGAGATATTGTAGAGAAAAAAACGTATAAATTTGATAAAGGCTGTTGAACATTTGCTAGGCAGTTTTGAGTAAAAAGTACATTGTAAATCCTAAATACAGTGACTAAAGTATCCAACTGAAATAGATGGCTTTTCTGAAAAGCCAAAATAGAAAAATAAATGTGGAGCATTTATGAGAACTTTATACCAGTTTCCTTTATCTCATTTTTGTGAGAAAGCTCGCTGGTTGCTCGATCATAAAGAGCTAGATTTTGTCGCACAAAATATGGTGCCTGGGGTTCACCGGGCTTTTGCACAGTTAAAGACCGGTCAAAATAAACTGCCTATTTTGCGTGATCAGGACAAATGGGTCGCTGATACCACCGAGATTGCGTTATATCTTGATGAGCGTTATCCAGAACATCGACTGTTACGTAATGAAGCACAGCTTCGTAAAGAGGCTTTAGATGTTAATGCGTTAGCCAATGATTTGGGATTGCATGTGCGTCGTTGGGGGTTGGCACATGCATTGTCCGATAACGATCAATCGTTACAGATTATGTTGGGCGAAAAGGGGTATTTACGTAAATTTGAAAAATACACCAAACCTTTAATGAAAACTTTGATGTCGAAAGGCTATGAGTTGAATGCAGAAAAAATAGAGCATTCCAAAGCCGAAATGCAGCGTTTAATTGAAGTATTGAATGAGAAGTTAATTGCTAATCATGGACGTTACTTTGTCGGGAATCGTTTAGGTTTGGCGGATATTGCTGTGTGTTCGATGTTGGCGCCTGTACTGGAGATTAAAGGGACACCTTGGGAAAAAGACCATGAGGAAAGTCTATCTGAAGAATTTAGTGCTTATAAAACCTATTTAACCAATTTACCCTTGGGGCAGTATGTTTTAAGAGTCTATCAAACTGAGCGCAATGCTCGAGTCGACTGGCGCGGCGTCTAAGATAAGCTCAAGCCAAACAAGGCAAAGGTGGTGTGTGATACATACAACCTTTACCTTTCTTGTATTTTCAATATCATGATTTATAGAAGCTGAGTAGAAAGTTTCTCAGTCTATTTATAACTTTGTAAAAGATCATGGCACTCTTTGTCTAAAAAAACTGATATCTTTTTATTAATCTGAAAATATATGAAAAAAATTTCAAATAAGCTTTATCTTTCATTTGAAATGCTTAATATGAAATAAACACCTATAAACATAAGTTGTCATGAGAGTTAAATAATGGAATTAGATCGTTTTGATAAGCAAATTTTAGAAATTTTAAGTAATGAAGATATCAATCTAAACGAATTATCAGAGCGTATTAATCTATCGGTTAGTTCAGTGCATCGTCGTATTAAGCACCTCATTGATAACGACATTATGACCAAAGTTAAGCGTGATATTAACTATCAAAAGCTCGGTTTTAGTCTACATGTTTTGCTACAAGTATCTTTGAGTAAACATGATACCGACACTTTTTCCAAGTTTTTAGAAGAGCTAGAAAATATTCCTGAAGTAACAAATGCCTTTTTAGTGACAGGGCAGTCGGCAGACTTTATTGTTGAAGTTGTTGCAAGAGATATGGAAAACTATAGTGATATTTTACTCAAACGCATTGGTAAAATCGAACATGTGGTGGCACTGCACTCAAGCTTTGTGATTAAAGAATATAACGTTTTTAACTGTAGTGGTTTGTTGAGCAAAGTCTAAGTCACGCTGAACTTGTATGAGTCTAATGAGTATTAGGCTTCCTACTTTCAAAAGTTTGCATATTATCAGCCACAATAAGAGCACATAAGCTGTGTATGTTAGAGGTGCTACAGCAGGATGATGTTACTATTCAATTGGTCGTGAAAAACGCTCGGTGGTAAAGTTTTCTGATCTTTCGTGATCGCTTGTTGGAAAATCAAAAAATAGTGATGGCGTATAACCAATTAAAATAAGACAGCCAACATTTAATGATGGATGAATATCGATTTTAAAAAGCCAAATTTATTGAAAGTGTATTCAATCAGCCATAAAAAATGCGCTCTCAAAGTTATGTTTGAGAACGCATTTTTATAAAGCAGTAGATTAAGCGTCTAATTCTGCCAATACTGCGTCAGAGAATTCAACGTTGGTATATACGTTTTGTACATCATCTAAATCTTCAAGCATATCAATCATTTTCATAATCTTTTTGGCTTGATCGATATCGGTGATTTCGGCTTTAGTTGAAGGGCTCATGACCACTTCAGCATTGTCCGATTTTAAACCTGCAGCAGTTAAAGCATCTTGTACATCACCAAAAGATTCAGGTGTAGTAATGACTAAGATTTCATCTTCATCGACTTCGATATCTTCAGCACCTGCTTCAAGTGCCACGTCCATGATTTTATCTTCTAAAGACACATCTTCAAAAGTGATCTCACCACGTTTTGTGAACAAGAAAGCAACTGAACCGTTTGTGCCTAAGTTGCCATCTGTTTTTGAGAAACAGTGACGGACATCCGGTACAGTACGGTTTAAGTTGTCAGTCATGGTTTCCACAATAACTGCAACACCACCAACACCATAACCTTCGTAAGTAATTTCTTTTAAATCATCGTTATCTTCGCCACCAGCACCACGTTGGATTGCACGGTTGATAACGTCACGTGTCATATTTACAGAAAGTGCTTTTTCTACAACTGCACGAAGACGTGGGTTGCTTGCAGCATCACCACCGCCAAGCTTTGCAGCAGTTGTTAATTCACGAATAAATTTGGTAAAAAGTTTACCACGGCTAGCATCTTGTTTTGCTTTACGATGCTTAATATTGGCCCACTTGGAATGACCCGCCATGCGAAATATGCTCCTTGTAGATTGGCTTTGTGCCTATCAAATTGTGCAAATTCTACCATAAGCACTTTTTTATGCGAAAGTAGGTGTTTTTCTGAAAATCGCCTGAACAAACAAAAAAAGAATTAAAATTGTTTGAAATAAAGCCAGTTATTTAAAATTTACCTTGTGAGGCAGTTCACTTTAAAAATTAACTGTTGGGAAACACCCACAGAGACCTAAAAGAATAGCGTCTTCACATTCTTTTAGGTTAATTAAACGACCTTATTGTGCAGCAGTTTTAGGTTCTGGAATCTCAATATCTAAACCAACATGCTCTTTATAAAGTGCTTTAATAAGCGTTAAGTCATGATCTAGGTCTGTTGGGTAGATTTTTCCAAAAATACCGCCTTGCTTGGTTTTTGAGTTCGCGTACATGAGTACAATAGGGACATTTGCTGCTTTAGCAATATGCCAAAACCCAGTACGAATAGGTTTACGTACTTCACCTGTTTTGGCACGTGTTGCTTCAGGCGCAATCACTAAATTGAATTTTTTATTTTGGGTAAAGTGTTCAACCATTTGAGACACAATGTCTTTATTTGACTTGCGATCAACTGCAATACCACCAAGGGCTTCGAGCACTAGCTTCATTGGCCCTTTGAATAATTCTTTTTTAATCAGGGTATGAATTTTCATATCATAGATTTGAAAAATTGCCAGTGACAAGACAGCATCCATCATAGAAGTATGTTCAAATCCAATAATGACTTGCTTGTCTTCCAAAACATTTGGTTCTACATGATATTTCCAGCCTGCGAGTTTAAAAGCAGACTCACCAATGAATTTTTTTAACATGACCATAAAAATACAAGTGTTTTTTAAAGAGGCTAATGTCTGCTTGTTTGCGGTTTGAGTCAAGTCCTACTTGATTGCACTTACCACTTTTATGAATCGGCTTGAATCCTAAGTAGTTGAATAAGGAGAGGGCAAGAATTGAACACTAAGATGTTTTAAATCTAATCAAATAGAAAATAAATATGGTGAAAATGAAAATACCACTATTCATAATCGAAATGAAAGATTAGACTTTGGTCTAAGATTAAAGTGTGCATTTTCACACTTTAACTTTGGTTTAACAAAGTTCAGGATTGTTAAAATGGCTTATCTTTCGACTTTTTTATGTGCAATCGTTCTCTTTTCTTTGGTGGTTATTTGGTCAATTGTTGAGTTTTTCATTGAGTCACGAAAAAAAGAAAAAGCCGGTATTTAGTTTTTATCCAATTTAATTAAATTTTATTATTGTAGTGTTTATAAGTGCTTTTGAGTCTTAGTATGTAACTCAAACATCGTGAAAGACCTGATATGTCAGTTTGATGATGTAAATTCCCCTGATTGTTTGGATAGTGTACAACCATGTATGAAAAAGCTTGTCTTTTGAAAAAATCTTCGATAGTATTCATTTCGCCTGAACTTGTTGATATATAACAAATTCAGCATATTAGGGCCTATAGCTCAGTTGGTTAGAGCAGCGGACTCATAATCCGTTGGTCGACAGTTCAAGTCTGTCTGGGCCCACCACATTTAACCTCGTAAGCCTTTGGTTTATGGGGTTTTTTGTTGCCTGAAGATTCTAGACCACCGGATTTTCATAGACCGTATGTGGTCCATTTGTTCGATAATCCGATGGGCTAAACTCAAATATCAAAAAATACAGCGCCCATTTTCATTTCACTATATTCTCACTTTCGATGTGAGTATCGTAATTGATGAATAAAAAACCATCATAAAGATTGATCATCAAGTTTCGCTATGAGCATAGAAATGAGTTTTAGTGTGGGAGTGGGGAATTTATGCCTACCTGATCTTAGCCCGATGATATAGGGCTAAAACCAGTTTTGGTTGGGGAGTTTGCTTAGATATGTATATTGAGTAAGGGCCAATGGAAACTACAGCCCAGTGTAGAACTTATCGATGAATTGTCTGGTCTTGAGTACTAGCGTATTCATGAGTGTCTTACGCTCTGAAATCTTAGGCCGAGTAATAGGTAGATCAGTCACATCTTCACGACTTGGCAGACGTTTGGTGTATTCATATTTACCGATCACTTGTTTGAACACTTCAGGCTTGATTGCTTCTTTTTTACAAAGTTCATCAATCGCTCTTTCCTTTTCTACATCCCAGAATTGTGCAAAAGCTTCTTCTACACTTTGCCCAGTGATCATGCGTGGAATATTTTCATCCAGAAACTTTTGGATCAGTTCCTGTTTGTCGTACAGCGTATGATTATTTGCCAGTAGATCTTGCACCTGTGCGCGATATTTCTGCTTTTGTTTCTGATCGGTGTTGTTGACTGCAGATTGCAGTAAATTCAGGATATAGCCGACATTGATTGTATCTTTGTGAATGAGTTCCAGTTGGAAGTTCACATCATTCAATACAGAAACTTTTTCTTTCGGTTGTACGACACGAGTATTGGTATAGAGGTACTTGTATTGTGAGGTATGCTTCTGAAATTCAGCTTTGTTCAAGTCAGTGTCATCCTGATCGTATTCAACAAAGTTTTCCAGTTGTGCATTGATCCGCATGACTTCACGGAAAGCCTTCACATACTGCAATTGCTGCTCTTCTGTGGGTAGTTCCAGTACCTTGTCTGGGTCGGGGGCAATCTTAAGTAATTCAGCAACAGCAGCGTTGTACTTTTCCTTGATGCTTTCAAAGCTTGGAATCAATACAATTTTCTCTGCTTCAGCCTTGTTTGAAAACAGTGCTAGGGCTTTATCCGTAGCTTGTTTCAGATTGCGGAAGCAGACAATGTTGCCAAATGGCTTGTCTGCATTCAGGATGCGATTGGTGCGTGAAAATGCTTGAATCAGACCATGATATTTGAGGTTTTTATCCACATACAAGGTATTCAAAGTCTTTGAATCAAAACCTGTCAGGAACATATTCACGACCAAGAGAATATCGATTTCTTTTTTGCGTACCCGATTGGCAATATCTCGGTAATAGGCATAAAACTCATCACCTGAGTTAAAATTCTGTCCAAATTGAGCATTATATTTCGCAATATAGCCATCGAGCTTGTCACGATTGGATTGACTGATTCTTGTTGGGATATCAGCAGATTCTTCATCAATCAAACCATTACTATCTTCAACTTTGAGTTCTTCATTGGCTGCAAAGGAGAATATAGTTGCCACAGTGAGAGACTTAAAGATTCGGCCTTGGTCTTCTGCCTCTTGTTGCTTCTGCTGCTGTACTTTTTCAAATAGCGCATAATATTGATTCAGTACATCGACTGAACTTACACAGAACATGGCAGTGAAGTTCTGATTCTTGGTTTTTATGTGGTGATTGTCGACAATATAGCGAGTGATCATCTCCAGACGTTCTGGATTGTCAAACAGTTCTTTGGTGTCTATACCTTCAACATCTTCTTCATAATTGTGACTGGTTTCGATACCGTTTGTAGTGTATTTACCTAGATAGCTAATCTGGAAGGGTAATACATTACCATCACGGATTGCATCGGTAATCACATATTTATGCAAGCATTCATCAAATAGGGCATTGGTGGTAACAGCCTTGGAATCGATTTTAAGTTGGCTGTTAGTTTCAAAAATAGGTGTGCCGGTAAAGCCAAACATTTGTGCATGGTTGAAAAAGCGTTTGATATTACGATGCGTATCACCAAATTGACTACGATGACATTCATCAAAAATAATCACGACTTTCTTGTCTTTCAGATAGGCAATTTTATCTGCATAGCGATCAGAACTAATCGCAATATTGAGCTTCTGCAAGGTCGTTACAATGAGTTTGTCATGTTTCTGACCCAATTGATTGACCAGAGTATTGGTATTCTTGGTGGTATCAACACTATCCTTTTTGAAAGCATTGAACTCTCGCACTGTTTGTGTGTCCAGATCACTACGATCCACGACAAATAGCACTTTTTCGACTTCAGGCAAGCGCATGATCAATTGACTGGCTTTGAATGAAGTTAATGTTTTACCTGAACCTGTAGTATGCCAAATATAGCCATGAGTTTTGGCTGTTTGTACACGTTGAATAATTTGTTTAGTCCCAGATTTTAATGGTGCAATATTCTCAGATAAATGGAAGGAAGCACTATGGGACAAGTTCTACACAGCAGCGCCACAACGACACAGGCAGTGCGTCGAGCAATACAAAATAGTCAAGA